>NZ_JAJTNB010000039.1 GCF_021300655.1 Helicobacter kayseriensis | reverse complement strand
ACTTTCATTTGCAATCTCTGCAGTATCTGTACCAGTAGGATTTTCAATCGTCAAGGTGGCATTATTGAGCGTAAGAGTGTTTTGCCCACTGTATTTGCCATCAGCAAGAAGAGATTTAAACAATCCAAATAAAGAAAGAAATTTTTAGAAATAATCTGTGAGTTAAGCTTGGTGATTTCTTATTTTTCCTTTGATTAACAGGAGGGAGGAGTTTTCTCCTCCCTTGAACGAGATACACTAAAAAGAAAACTTTTAACAAAACACTCTTGGAGTCTCTTAAGGATAAGAGACTCCATAAAATGTTTGGAGTTTTTAAAGAAATCTCAATCCTTCCTCTATTCTTCCAAAGAATATAAACTTATGAAGAATTTAAGTTTTGATTTGGTTCTTGTTTTTGAGTCTTAAGGTTTTTGCCATTGGGGTTTTTAAACCCTTAAACTTCTAAGTTTAAAGCTTTAAACTCTCACAAGGCTTTGTTTGTTTTTTCAAAGTCCTCAATCATTTGGCATTTCAATTCTTTTTTGGCTCTTTTGATTCTTTAAACTCTCAAACAGGATTTCTTTGGGTTTTAAAATTCTCCATTTTTGCAGGCTTTGTATTTCATTAAAACAATGATAAAACAAACCCTATTCAATTAAGACCTGTGCTTAAATCTTTAAACTTTTTTTATTTGTTCTTTTAAAATCTTTAATCCCCCCCCCTTTTTTTTAACTCTATTTAGTCTGCCTTATCTTGCTTTTTTGTTTATGCTTTTGTATTAGCTAGAGAGTCTTTCTATTGGGATAGAAAGACTTTTTTGACTTCTTTTTAGTTTTGAGTGGAAGAAGGAGTTGTTTCTCCTTTTTCTTCACTTCCTTTTTCTTCTAGCTTCACAGGAGCTTGAAGAGTTTCTTTTTCTTGAGTTACGATAGGCTTAGGAGTATAAGTTCCCTCTCCAAAGCTATATCTCACACCCAGATTGACTTGATACTCTGTCACAATATCTCCTCCAAAGCTTCTTTCAAAATCTGCATAGATTCTGACATTATCTTTGATAGAAATATTTGTCCCCACATTAAGC
>NZ_JAJTNB010000038.1 GCF_021300655.1 Helicobacter kayseriensis | reverse complement strand
AGGAATCCTTGTAGGTGATAGTGCCTCTTCATTGACAGAAAACACCTCTGGGATGAAATTTACAGATGCAAGCTCTGCTTTTGTGGGTAAACTTCATATTGGATCTATTAAATCCAACAATGGAGGATGGAACAATATCTCTTACAAAGCAGATGCAACTCTTCTTAGTGCTTTTGCTCAAGAGAGAAGCACAGCTCCAAATGCTATCATTGGATCTCTTACATTAAATTCTAGTGCTTCTGAGACAAGAGATCTCCTTGGATCAGCAGTTTCTGGAAACAACAATCTCTATCTAGATTTAAGCTCCAATACAGACTTTGCCAATGTCAGCAGCTTATTCTCTGTGGGGAAAGATTTGAGCAAAGCTCAAGCAATCATTGCAGGAAATATTGATAATAAATCAAATGAAACTAACAATATCAAAATCGTAGGAGGAGAAACGATCCGATACAGTGCAGGAAACGCTACGATCAAAGTAGGACTTGTTGGGAACATCACTACAAATGGTGGGAACAATAACCTAATCTTTGAAAACAGCATTTGGCTACCTAGCGCCATCAAAACAGATTTAAAAGAAGGCTTAACACTTCCTGCTAACCTCTCTGGAACACTGACTAATAGAAATGGTGGAATCACAAACATCGTCTTAAGAACTTCAAGCCCTACTTTAACTCAAGGCACTTCGATGTTTAATGTCATCAATGCTGGAAACAATAGTAAGGCCAATATCGTCGTCCAAGGACAAGTCAATATCGGAGCCAATGTCACTTATGGTGGAAGATTTGATGAAAATAACAATTACATCTGGGATGGTCAAAGCAATACAAGCGAAACTGTCTTTATCTTTGCTAATAGTAATGACAAAGGAGCACAATCTGTCCAACCATTACAAGAATCCAGTGATTCATTTATTGCCAATCATACAGAAGTTGAAAACAATAAAGTCCTAGGTGTTATTTATCAAGATGGAGTCAAGCTTAAGCTTAAAGACAAAAACATAAAAATCGGAGACAGAGACAACGTGTCTTTTATCCAAGAATATTCTAAATATTTCTCTGGAATCGCAGAAAATGGATTGCTTATCCTTACAACAGATCGCAAAAACACAAGTAGTGGAAGCACTAACACCCAAACAGATACTATCACTATCAAAGGTCTTGCTCTAGGAGATATCTCAGAGCTAGGATCAAGCAC
>NZ_JAJTNB010000037.1 GCF_021300655.1 Helicobacter kayseriensis | reverse complement strand
AGCAGACCACTCTACTAGGGGATGAATATATGATGGAGCTATTCAGATTTGATTGAAAGAGGAGCTTTGGTTTCTTCTTTTGTTGGTTTTTCTTCTTTTGTTGGATTGTCTCCAAAGCCTATTCTAACTCCAAGATTGACTTGATAGTCTTTGTTGATTTTTCCAGCAAAAGTTGTTTCAAAATCTGCATAAACTCTTACCATATCGTTAAACACAATGTTTGTCCCAACATTGAGCAATACTCTTCCATCAGACTTGAGGGCATCATATTGGTTTGCCTGAGAGTTATTGCTCTTATAGTTGATATTTCCTCCACTCAAAAGTAGGTCATACTCATATCCTGTTCCAACATATAAAGACATTCCTTTTGTAGCATGATTTGCTTCTTGCTCTCCAAACTCAAAGAAATATCCCAATGTTGCTTCAACCTTGCTTTTGAAAATCGTCACAGCATCTTGAGAGGATGTCAGAGTGTAGGTTTGATTATTTTTCTGAAGTGTTTGTGTGAAGTCTGATTGACTAAGGTATCCAAATGAAAATTCTCCACTAGGAGTGATATAAAGGCCTTTAACTTGATCAAATGTGAAGATATATCCCACTTCTTGACTTAAAACAGCGCTTATATTTGCAATATTGCTTGCTTTAGCTTGATTGAAGAGATCAAACTCAGAATTAAGATAGGCAAGTTTTAAAATGCTATCGCTATAAAGTCCGCTATCTGCAATATAAGAGTTATATATCGCAAGTTCTCCACCTTGAGATGTTCCTGTAGTTTTTCCTGTAAGGCTAGCATTTCTCCCTAGAGCAATGGTTGTTTCTTTGCTTTGGTTTTTGGAGCTGACATATGCAAGAGCAACTCCAATATAGTTTCTTGCATTTTCTAAAGTCACACCATAATCATATCCTGCTTGCACTGTGAGATAAGTTTGAGTGCCACCAATCCCAAAGTCATTGCTCATTGATCCTGTAAAGACTCTTGACCATACACCATGTTCATTTGTGTTGTCTCTAAGTTCTCCCAATCTCTTATTTAAAGAGTTGAAGTTAGCAAGATAAAGGGTGTAGTTGCTTAACATTGCTGTTGTTGCAGAAGAGATTTGATCAGAATCAATTTGAATATTTTTAGCTTCTCCCAGATTGACATAATAATAAGCATCAGAGCTTGTATCTTTACGATTGAGAGTATATTGAGCTGTTTCAAACCCAGTATT
>NZ_JAJTNB010000036.1 GCF_021300655.1 Helicobacter kayseriensis | reverse complement strand
GGGAACTGGGAACTGGGAACTGGGAACTGGGAACTGGGAACTGGGAACTGGGAACTGGGAAAGAATACCTTGGTTTCTATAATTTCTTTATGTATTTTTAAATTTAAAGGTTTGGAAAAATTGGAGAGGAAATAAAACTCTGTACAGACAAAAACCGTCAATAAGTCTGCGCCATGAAAATATATTTAGTTTCTAAACTTTCGCAAAGCTTCATTAAAGAATCTTTCCTAAAAATATTAAAATTTACCATAATTAAATTTCTCAATTTAAAAGGAACTTCCTCATGAATCTTGAAATTTTTCTGCATGGTGAAACAATTGATTTATATATACCAACGATTGAATATATTAAAGAAAATCGTCTCTATACTTGGTGGAATAATCCCGATATAACTGCCTATTTAGATTCTGGAGCCTTTCCAAATACACTCAGCAAACAAATTGCTTATTATGAAAAATATTTAGATCAGGATTTAATTCTACTAATTGGAAACAAAGAAAAAGAAATTATTGGCTCTATAGCATTATCCTCTATTGATTACAGAACCAAAAAGGCTGAACTTGGAATAATTATGGGTCGAATCTTTAGAAAGAATCCTCTCGAATCCCTAGAATCTGTAGCAAGAATTACCGAACATGCTTTTTTAAAAATTGGCTTAGATCGAGTTAATGCACGTCAACATATAGGCTTAATTCATTGGTCAAATCGGATGTCTTTAATCGGCTATAGAATAGAAGGAATTTATAAAAATGGATTTGTGAAAGGAAAAGAGAAAGCAGATCAATTTCATATAGCCTGCTCCTATGAGGATTATTGCAGAATAATCGCCAATAGGGGGGGGGGGAGGATTATGGGATAATCAAAAAAACATGCTCAAAAGAATTCAAAGACTCCCTAAAAACACTCTTCATCAGCAATTGCAATTGTTTTTTCAAAAAAATGAAACATATTATGAAGAAATATTTAATCTTTAATTATTTTCTTAATAATGTCATCAAAAAAATTCCTATAACAAAAAAGATTTTTTAAAACTATTAAAAAACTATTAAGATAAATATTGGCTGAGTTAGGAGGAAGAATAGGATAGATAATTTGTGGTTTTTTCCCACTCAAAGATTTTAAAAAGTTTTCAATCTTTTGTGCATCCTGATCATCAATATCAATTCCTAATTGAATCGAACCCATTTCTTTGATTGCATCCTTGAGATTCCAAAATGCTCCATTGTGGAAGTAT
>NZ_JAJTNB010000035.1 GCF_021300655.1 Helicobacter kayseriensis | reverse complement strand
TCAAGCAGGACAATATGGATATATCTACTCTGATCGTATCCTTGTTCTCTCTGGAGGAAATGCAAGCACTTCTAGTTCAGCAGACACAGCTTCTAAGGTCAATTACATCCAAGTCATTGCAGATGCAAACACGAATTTCTCTAGCATTAGCTACCATGGAGGAGGAACAGAAACGCAAGGCAATATCGCTGTAGCTACAGTCAAAGGAACAAATGGAAATCAAGTTGCTACATTTGAAGGTGCAACACAAATCCAAGGATTTGATGTTATTACAACAACACTCACAGCAGTAGAAAATACAGATGAGTATGGGAAAAAATCCAATGGAGAGGCCTCTGCTGTAACTGCTAACACAGAAACTACAACCACAGCAAGCGATAATAGCTACACAACCTATTTTGTAGATTCTATTCGATCTCAAGGTGTATCTAAATCTAACCAAATGGCAACAACTTCAGCATTGGGACTAAACTATGAGCTTTTCTTAGCAAACTTCAACTCTTTGAATAAAAGAATGGGAGAGCTTAGAAACAATGATCATTCTCAAGGAGCATGGGGAAGAATCTTTAATGGAATGCTTTCTACTAAATATGGTCTTGAAACTCAATCTATCTATACCACAGTTCAAGCAGGATATGATTATGCCTTTGGATTTGAAGGAGCTAATAACTATCTAGGACTTGCTCTCTCTTATGCCAACTCAATCATCACTCCTAAAACACATCTTGATATCGATCAAGTTGGAAAAGGAATTGATAAATCAACCTCTCATGCTGTAGAAGTTGCTGTATATAACTCTTATATCCAAGATGCAGGATGGTTTAATGATACGATCTTGAAATTTAGCTACATCATGAGTGATCTTGAGATGGCAGGACAAGAAAACCACTATAACACTAACAACTTTGGTATCGTCTTCTCTAATGAAGTAGGATATCGCTTCAAATTAGGAGAGACAAAAGAGTGGTATATCGATCCACAAGTAGAACTCTCATTTGGATACTTCAACCAAAGTGATCTCAAGCAAGTTTTAGGACAAGCAACTCTTACAGGGATCCAAGAAGACATCTTTAATCTTCGCACAAGAATTGGAGCTGCATGGGGATATGATTTTAAAAACTTCACAGAAGGAAAAGAGCTAGGAGCGACACTCTATCTTGGAACATATTATTCTTATGATTACATCCAAGGAGGAGAGATTGATCTAAGAACAAATCTTGGAACCAATACTTCTCTAAAAGAGCTCAACTCTACAGGACGCTTTGA
>NZ_JAJTNB010000034.1 GCF_021300655.1 Helicobacter kayseriensis | reverse complement strand
AACTTGATAAGAATCAATCGCACTTGCTTGATTGTTTGTCTTTTTCTGACTTCCTCCCCCATAACTCTCATAAAGTATCAAATCTTGCTCTTTGTCTAGATTCAATACATAATCTCTAAATTTTTTCTTTGAGTGATTTTGTCTGAAAAAGATGTGATCTTCTGTCTTTTTTCCTGTTTTTTCTTCTGTCTTTGCATCTCTTAGCTCATCCAAACACAATAAACCAAACAACATTCCCAACTGATATTGCTTCACTATATCAAAGTTTTCTAATGTATTGTTATTGCGAACTTGACTGCTTTGTGTTTGACAAATCTTATAAAAATAACCTTGTGCTTGACCAATTCCTCCAGTGCAAAATCTTCCCCCCAAGATGATGTTTTGGAAGGAGAAGCTCAAAGAGGTATGAAAGATTTTAATGGGATAATACACTCCTTCTTCTCTTTTGAGGGCCAAAGGAGCATGGTATTTATCTCTTAGGCGTGTATAAACAAGTATTTCATAGGCTTTCTTTTGTTGTTCATAAGCATTGATCCAAAGCTTATCAATACACTCAATCATCCAAGCCTGCAATAAAGCAACCAAAAATCCCTTGAAATCAGGTTTAAGAATCTCAATAGAGATAGAGGGAGATCTCCATTGGCCAATCAATCCCTGAAAGAGAATGTTTTGAGGGTATTTTTTGACTTCTTCATAGAGAGTTTGGATGATAAGGGCATTGAAATCAATGTTTTGTTTTTGAGCCTCTTCTTTTGCTTTTTGTACAATGCTTTCTAAAAGCTTTGCTCCCTCTTTGATTCCTTCAATCTTATTTTGGAAATTTGCTTTGATTTGAAATGTCCTCTCCAAACTCAAGACTAATTGCTTTGCTTTGGGATGAGAGAGTAGGGCATTAAAGAGATAAAGATCTAGACTGGGAAGAGAAGAAAGAACAGCCTTAAATGGAAAGATATGAATACAAAGCTGGATATGACTTAAATAAAACATTCCAAATGATTCTATGTCTTCTTCTATCTCACATAAAGAAGCGACCTTTTCAAAGAGTTGATCCACTTCAAGAGTTGCCTTTGAATGAGGAGATTGGATTAAAAAATCAAGGGAGAGGGTATGTTTTTGAGTTGAAGGGGTAAAAGAGAGATAGAGGTCTTCAAAGACTTGTTGTGTTTGTCTTTCTGCAAACCTTGTGCTTTGAGTGCCAAAAGTTTCCTTCTCTCCACAAGCAAGAGTTTGTCCTTCAAATTGAATCTTTGTTGTTTGAAGAGTAACATCAGGATAACTTGCTTGGATTGCCATGATTAAAAGAGAGATGAGAATAAG
>NZ_JAJTNB010000033.1 GCF_021300655.1 Helicobacter kayseriensis | reverse complement strand
CCCTTTGTGATGGGAGGACCTTGCACACAAGTTGTTCTCATTCCTCCCTTGGCTTTATCACAAAAGAAGTTTAATGGTGAGGGAGTGCCTTTGCAAGAATATGCTTCTATGATTCAAACAGATAAGGGCACTCCTTTGGTATGCACTCCTAAGCCCAATCAATTTGAACTCTTTCAACCTGCTATTGTTCAAGGGGAAGGAGGAGATATTCAAGAGATTGCTTCTAGGGTTGTATTAGAAAAACCAAGATTGAGATTGCATCTAAAAGATAGCCCCTTTCAAAGAGACAATATTCCTCTTTATCATCTCTTTAATGATGGAAAAGAGATTGAGCAAGAAGAAGCTCTAAGAGCTATTGAACTCAAGCTCAAAGAAATCTCTCATCCTATTGGAGAGATACTCAAACAAGAATATGACAAACACTATGAAATCAAAGAAGCTAAAGCTAGGATTGGATTTTCTACTTTAAGGCTTGTTTTTATTATTCCTACAAAGATTCCTAAGATCTTTAAAAATGCACTAGAAGAATATAAAGACAAAGATTATGGGATAGGAAGCTTTAAGCTTCTCAATCACTATAGCTCAAATCTTGAGCAAGATGAGGGGATCATAGAGCATTTAAGAGTATTGATTGCTCCTGCGCAACTTCAAAAGATTGATTTAGAGTTTGCATTGGGATTAGATAGCAAGCTTTCTCATGTAGGCAATGTATGTGACTTTGAAGTCATTATGGGAGGGAGTGATGAGGAGAGAGAACAAAATGATAAAAATTCAGGAAGTTCTTCACAAGAACAGAATCAATCCAATCAAAAAACAGAAGCTCTAAGAAACAATGAGAAAGAAAATAAAAGCAAAAACACAATAATGAAACTCAGTTAAGATGGAATAGAGATGTTGAAAGCTTTGGAAGAACCCAAAAGATTCCCTTACGATGATCGCACGGGTGGAAAAATTTCTTCTTGGACAGAAGGAGCAACCATAGGTGTAGGACATTTGATTTTACAGAGTGAATGGGCATACTACAAAGATGGACTCAATGATAATGAAATAGAAGCTTTGCTTGCTAAAGATTTGGAGAAGTTTGAAAAAGCAGTGAATAAAAGGATCAAAGTCCCGCTCAAACAACATCAATTTGATGCACTGGTGATTTTAGCTTTTAATATCGGAGTGGGGGAAGGAGATGGGATAGATAGCTTCATGAACTCTTCAGTTGTTAAGCTTATCAATGGAGAGAGTGGTTCAAACTATGCCACATTAGAAGATGCTTGGTTAATATGGAAGTACTCTAGAGGCAAGGAAAACGCTGGATTACTTAATCGCAGAAAAAGCGAGCACAAGCTTTACGCACAAGGTATTTATACTAAAAGGAGTAAAAA
>NZ_JAJTNB010000032.1 GCF_021300655.1 Helicobacter kayseriensis | reverse complement strand
TACATCCAAGTCATTGCAGATTCTCAGACTGATATTTCTCAAGTCAAATACAATGGAGGTGGGACAGAAGTAGAGGGCAATATCGCTGTAGCTACAGTCAAAACAAGCACAGGTATCAAGTTTGAAGGAGCTTCTCAAAAACAAGGCTTTGATATCATTGGAACAACACTTAAAGAAGTTAGTGGAACAGATGAGTATGGGAAAATTAAGAATGCTTCATCAAGTCCAGATTCTGAAGAATCAGTTGTATCTTCCTCCTCCGTATCTTCTGGAAGCTCTTCAACATCTACAGATTACACAACCTACTTTGTAGATAAGATGACTTCAAAAGGAGCAGGAGTTGCTGATCAACAAGCAAGTGCACAAGCTATGGGACTAAACTATGAGCTTTTCTTAGCAAACTTCAACTCTTTGAACAAAAGAATGGGAGAGCTAAGAAACAACGATCACTCTCAAGGAGCATGGGGAAGGATCTTTAATGGAATGCTTGAAAGTAATTTTGCACTCAAATCTAAAACAATCTACACTACCATCCAAGCAGGTTATGACTATGCTTTTGGATTTGAAGGAGCCAATAACTATCTAGGACTTGCTCTCTCTTATGCCAATGCGATTGTTGATCCTGAAAATATGACAGACCTATATGGACAATCTGGAGTTGAAAAAGCGACTCAACATGGAATCGAACTAGCTGTGTATAACTCCTATGTCCAAGATGAAGGATGGTTTAATGATACGATTGCCAAATTTAGCTTCATTACAAGCAGTATCAATATGATTGGACAAAGCTCAACTTACAATTCCAACAACTGGGGAGCTGTGCTTTCTAATGAGTTTGGATATCGCTTCAAATTGGGAGAGACAAAAGAGTGGTATATCGATCCACAAGTGGAGCTTGGGTTTGGATACTTCAACCAAAGCAACCTCAAGCAAGTCTTGGGGCAAGCAAGCCTTACAGGGATCCAAAAAGAGATCTTAACACTCCGAACAAGAGCAGGAGCAACTTGGGGATATGATTTTAAAAACTTCACTGAAGGTAAGAAAATCAAAGCCTCTCTTTATCTAGGGACTTATTATTCTTATGACTATATTGCAGGGGGAGAGATTGATCTTGAGACAAATCTCAAAGTCAAATCCCAAACCTTTAGAATGCTTAACTCTACAGGACGCTTTGAGCTTAATGTTGGGACAAATATCCAACTCCAAGATAACATCAGAGTCTATGCAGATTTTGAAAGAAGCTTTGGAGGAGATATTGTGACAGAGTATCAAGTCAATCTAGGTGTGAGATATAGCTTTGGAGAAGGGACTTATACTCCTAAGCCTATGCTTACTCAAGAGAAAGAGACTTTGCAAGCTCCTGTGAAGTTGGAAGAGAAAG
>NZ_JAJTNB010000031.1 GCF_021300655.1 Helicobacter kayseriensis | reverse complement strand
GCTCTCATTTGTAATCTCTACCTTGTTTGTCTCGACAGGGTTTTCGATTGTCAAAGTGGCATTATTGAGCGTAAGAGTGTTTTGCCCGCTGTATTTGTCATCAGTATTGTTATCTGTTGAGATTTTTCCTTTGATTGTATTGAGAGTTCCGCCATTGAAGGTGATGGTGTTTTTATGACTATAATTTCCTTCATACTTGGATTTTTTAGCAAGAACATCTCCTTCGATGGTATTAGGCCCTGTCCCATTGAAAGTAATTGTATTGACCGACTCACGTCCATTCCAAGAATAATAATTGCCCCATTCATCTGTAGCAACTATATTACCCTTAATAATATTAGTGCCATGATTATCAAAAAGGATTTCATTGATTCCGGTATATGCAACAATGACATCTAAATCACTTGTTTGGCTTGATGCTTTTTCAATCGTATTTGTTCCATTTCCTTTAAAGATGATTTCATTTTTTCCTAGGAAAAAGGTTTGATACTGAAGAAAACCATCTGCAGAAATTTTTCCTTGAATGCTTCCTGATTGTTCAAAAACTACACGATTGGTTGAACTTACATTGCCCTTAGATGAACCTCCAAAAGCTCCGACATTTCCCTCAAGTTTAGCACCTTCTCCTTTGAAGGTTACTTCATTGTATCCAACTCTTTGATAACCATCTCTTTTGGCATAGATATTCCCCTTCATTGATCCTGTTTCAAAAACGACATGATTGCCTCTATTCCTATCAAGGGAGTTACCGTAACCACTTCCATAACTGATAATATCTCCTTCTAAAACAATATCACTATTGTTTTTGCCTTTAAAGATTACATCCTTTCTCTGGAAGTCGTTTCCATCGCTACTGTTCTGTCCCCTTCCAGTTTGGATGTTCCCCTTCATGATCGCATTTTCAAAGGTAACTGTGAGTCCTTTTGTACTAGGGCTTTCCAGTACTTGTCCCCCGATATTTCCCTCCAAAGTTCCATTCTTAATAGTTAGACTTCCTCCATTGATATCGCTTTGGATATTTGCTTTTTTGGGAGTTTGATTTGACAAATCAATCGTCTTTGATTCTCCAGAAATCGTAATTGTCTCAATTCCTTCAGAAAAAACTTGTTTATCAATTTGAGGAAGGTTTTCTAATTCATTCCCATACATAACTCCCGCACTTAGCATCAAAGTTAAGGAAGTTGCGATTAAGGGTTTTCTCTCATAGAATTTTTTCATAGATCCTGCGTGTTTTGCCTTTTTTTGAGCATAAATAGCCTTTTTCATCATTTTGAGATGTCTCCTTGTTGTTTTTAATGCATGTTGTATTTCAAGAATTTTTATTAAAAAGATTCTGAAATCATAGAATATTATATTTTTAACGAAATTCAAATAAAAATAATCTTTTTTATCTTTATTGATGCTTAATTACTAAATATTTTCAATTTTTATTAACAAATAAATGAATCTAATGAAG
>NZ_JAJTNB010000030.1 GCF_021300655.1 Helicobacter kayseriensis | reverse complement strand
ATGATTAGCACCTATCAACTCTATCTAGCCAATCTCAACTCACTCAATAAAAGAATGGGAGAGCTTAGAGATAATGATAAGGCCAATGGAGTATGGTTGCGTGTCTTTAATGGAAAGCAAACTGTAGATTTTGGAGTGGAAACTCAATCTACTTATACAACTATCCAAGGAGGATATGACAGTAACTTTGGAGGGAAAGATTCTAATTTCTATCTAGGATTTGCTCTTTCTTATTCAAATGCTTTGAGTGATTTTAGCTCTCCAAATCAAGCTCAAAACTCTGTCATCCTTAGCAATAATGCCAATGGAATGGAAGCAGGAATCTATGCAGCTTATGTGGCTGATAGTGGTCTATATACAGATACAGTTGCTAAGTTTAGTTTCATCTCTAATGATTTCAAATCCAATAAGAATGAAAACTATAAGCCTAGAGTCTTAGGCGGAACACTCTCTCAAGAAGTAGGCTATCGCTTCAAACTTCCTTTGAATTTCTTCATCGATCCTCAAGGAGAGTTGTCTTTGGGATATCTAGGAGGACAGAGCTTCACTCAAAGTGCTGATGGATCATTCTTGCAAACTTCACAAGATGGGATCTTTACACTTAGAGGAAGATTGGGTGTGAATTGGGGATTTGATTTCCAAGAATTCACACAGGATAAAGAGATGAATGCGAAGTTGTATTTGGGAACTTATTATGTGGGAGATTATATCCATGGAGGAAGCATTACATTTGATAACCTTGTGGATTTCTCTGATAAGACAAACAAGTACTCTTCTTCTGGAGCATTCCTGCTCAATGTTGGGACAAATATCTCTCTAAAAGATCACACAAGATTGTATTTGGATTTTGAGAAGTCTTTTGGTGGGAAGATCCGCACAGATTATCAAGTCAATGTAGGAGTGAGATATTCCTTTGGAGAGAAGGTCAGACAACAAGAAGCTACTCCTCTTCCAGCTCCTCAAGCCCTCAGTGAAAAAAAGAGTAGTTAGGGCACTAAAAAATCAAAGGGTGGGGGAATAAGAGAGATATAAGCACAAAGAAAAGAGAAAAACACTCTATGAGAGAAAAAGTGGGTGGAAATATAAAAAGAAGCAAAAGAGTGTGAAACACAAAGGAAACTAAATAGGTAGAGAAAAAAGCAAAGCAAAAGTGGGTGAAGAAAGCAAAGGGGCGGGAGAAAAACAAAAGGTGGGGAAAGCAAAAGGTGGGGAAAACAAAAGGTTGGGGAAAAGGTTCATCACAAAAACTAGAAAAAACAAAAAGAGAGGTTAAAAACAAAAAATCACTCTAAAAAAAAGGGGGGGGGATAAAAGACTTGATGGAGCCTCTTTTTATGTTTGGAGGCTCTTAAAGTTTTTCATAGTTTATAGTGTGTGTATCCTATTTTAGGATGTTTTTATGTTTCAGAGGGTGGAAAGGCTAAAAAGATTCTAAGCAAGTCTCTTAGATCTTTATCTAGCCCTTTATGGCTTGAAAAAAGAGGAATGGCCCTCAAAGCAAAAAGTTTATCTCTCAAATCTAAGAAGATAAACCCAAAAGCAAAAGGATCAAAGAAGATCCAAAGAGGTTCACTAACCTCAAAATATTTTAAAGAACAAAAAA
>NZ_JAJTNB010000029.1 GCF_021300655.1 Helicobacter kayseriensis | reverse complement strand
AAAAATGTTTGAGAGCGTTAAGCATTTCAATGAGCCTATTGGGGATTGGGATGTAAGCAATGTTAGAAATATGAGAAAAATGTTTGCAGATGCAAAATCATTTAATCAACCTCTTGAGAGATGGGATGTAAGCAAAGTCAAGAATATGTCTGCCATGTTCTATGATGCAACTTCCTTCAATCAACCTCTTGAGAAGTGGGATGTAAGTCAAGTAGAGAATATGGACTCAATGTTTTCAGGAGCAACTGCTTTCAATCAACCCCTTGAGAAATGGAATGTAAGCAATGTCAAAGATATGAATAGAATGTTTTTAGAAGCCACCTCTTTCAATCAAGACCTTAGCTCTTGGGATGTGAGGAATGTGAAAGATATGAGCAGAATGTTTAATGAAGCAAGTGCGTTTAGCTATGACTTTGATTGGGATTTGGAGGGGAAGATTATAGAAGGAGGATTTATCGGAGGAACAGAGCTTTCTAAGAAAATACATGGGAGAAGACAATGAAAGCAGACAAGATTCAAAACCTTGAGCAAAAAGCTTATGAGTTTGTGTCTTTGTTTGAAGGGTTTGAATCTAGGGCTTATTATGATTCTGAAGGGATCCCTACAATTGGATATGGATTCAATCTCACACAGCCTTCTCCATGTAAGCTTTTAGAAAATCAACTTTCCTATCAAGGACACTCACAAAGATTGGATTGGATGACTTATACCAAGCAAATCAAAGATTTGAAGTTTGAAAAATCTAAGAAAGATGAATACACTTTAAGACAAGAAGGAGTGCTTAAAGATACAGACAAATGGAAAGAGATTCTTAAAATCCTTGATGCAAGCTATGAAAAAAAGCTTACTAAGCTTCCTCACTCAATCACACTTAGCAAAGATCAACTCTCACAAAAAAAGAAAGCCCTAAGCTCGATCTTGCAGACTCATTTTCCTTTTATGATTACAAAAGAAAAAGCCAAAGAAGTTCTTCAAAAACTTATTCCTGAATATTCTCAAATACTAGAAAATAGAATGAGCTCAATAGAGAATTTTGAACTTCAAAAACAACAAATACAAGCATTGAAAGGAAGTTATGAATGGATTGCTTTGCTCTCTCTTAGCTATACCAATCCTAGCAGTTTGATTGGACCTAAGCTTTGTTTAGCACTTAAAAATAATGATCGCTTTAGGGCTTGGTTTGAGATCAGATATCAAAGCAATAAAGACAAGGATATCGGTCTTGCTAAAAGAAGATTTGCAGAATCTAATTGCTTTGGATTGTTTGATGGATATAAAAGAGGAGAGTTTAAAAAAACACTTTGGAAACAAGAAAAAGAGTTTAAAGCAGATGCTTTAGAGATATTTGAGAGTTTGCATTCTTTGAAGAGGGATGGGGAGAAAGAGATTTCTTTTTATTTTTAATCCTCACAATCTTTTCATCAAAAACAATATGCTTGAAATCTTTAAAAAAGAAATATCTTTTTAAAAGATTTCTTAAAATATTCTCACTAAACTTCTAAACCCAAGGAGAAACACAATGAAAATCAAACTAAATTCTTTATTTTTAATTCTTGCTTTAGGGATTCCTCTTTTTGGAGAGTTGAAATATTTTCCTAAGGATAAGGAAGAACTGATTGCTTTGGTC
>NZ_JAJTNB010000028.1 GCF_021300655.1 Helicobacter kayseriensis | reverse complement strand
ATAATCAACAAGATGACCTAGGGGGGGGGGTAAACAACCAAAACTCCCAAACTAGCATCCAAGAAGAAGCAAGCAATGAGGTAGAGGAAGCTCCAAAGGCACTTATCCAAGAAGATATCATCTCACAAAAAGAGATTTCACCAAAACCCCTTCAACAAGAATCCCTTCCTCAAAAGCCTGATACACAAGAGGTTTTTTCTCCTCAAGAGATGATTACACATCAAAGTGAATTGACGATCCAAGAAGATTCTTCAATGTTAGAAACTGAGATTCTTCAAGAAATCGCAGAGCTAGAAGAACTAACAAAAGAAGAAAAAGCCATCTCAAAAACAGTTTTTTATCAAAAGCTCATAAATGACATCAAAAAGTTTGAAGTTTCTGCAAAAAGAAATTTAGATACCTTCAAAAGACTATTTTTCTGGCAAAATTTCTGATCTTAAAAAAAAAGGGGGGGCTAAACATTTGCTAGGGTCTTTGTTGGAAGATTCTATAAAGTGTTTCAACAAAGACCAAAGAACAACAAAACCCTATCATCATTAAAGTGATGAATGTGGGAGGATTTGGGTGGGAGTTTGTTCTGTATTAGAGCAAAGGGTTTTATTGTTCCTCTTTCCTTAAAAATATGGAGGTGAGTTTCTCACCTCCTCCTTTCTCTCTTCATCATTAGTCTCCTCCCCTAGTGATTAGATCCAAACTTCTTCTCTCTTATGCTAGAATCCGCGCTTTTAGCATCTCAAACATAAGGATTTTGATGGGACGAGCATTTGAATACAGACGCGCCGCAAAAGAAAAACGATGGGATAAGATGAGTAAAATTTTCCCCAAACTTGCCAAGGCAATCACTGTAGCTGCCAAAGAAGGTGGAAGCGATCCAGATATGAATGCCAAGCTCCGCACAGCTATTGCCAATGCCAAAGCTCAGAATATGCCAAAAGACAACATCGAAGCAGCTATCAAGCGCGCAAGTGGGAAAGATGGAATCTTCACTGAAATCACCTATGAAGGAAAGGCTCCTCACGGCGTGCTTGTGATGATTGAATGCACGACAGACAACCCTACACGCACGATTGCCAATGTCAAAAGCTATTTCAACAAAACTCCTAATGCTTCTATCGTGCCCAATGGATCTTTAGAATTTATGTTTTCACGCAAAAGCGTGTTTGAATTTGAAAAACCTCAAATGGATCTAGAAGAGCTTGAGCTATCCTTGATTGATTATGGACTTGAAGAGCTTGAAGGGATCGAGATCGAGGGAAAAACTTCTTATGTGGCTTATGGAGATTACACTGATTTTGGGAAACTCAACGAAGGATTTGAATCTCTCCAAATCCCTGTGCAAAAAGCCTCACTTCAGCGTATCCCCAATTCTCCCATCACACTCAGTGAAGAGCAAATGAGTGAAGTAGAAAAGCTCCTAGATCGCATCGAAGAAGATGATGATGTCCAAGCGGTCTATACCAATATCGAGTGAGGCTTATCTCACGCGATAGATTCTCAAAATCACCCCAAAACAATCAAACTCACCACCTACCCCCCCCCCCTAAAACAACCCAATCAACCTCATAGCACGAATCCATCGCAACTACTGCAATCTACCTCTTGAGCGTATTTATAAAACTTTGATGAGCTTCAAAACAGACACAATCGCGATCAAAAGATCATCTTAATTTTAAGAACACAAAAAAA
>NZ_JAJTNB010000027.1 GCF_021300655.1 Helicobacter kayseriensis | reverse complement strand
CTCATGGGTTTGATACTCATATGTGTAGAACAAGCCAGAGCTTTGAAGGCTTCCCAAAGAAGAAAGAAAAGCCTGCATCAGCTTCACTTCTTTTTCAAAGATTTCTTGTTCTTTTTGGATTGTTTCTTGAATCTGCTCTTGGCTTTGGAAAAAACTCTCTAAATAATCTAGAGCGCTAAGCTTGGCTTGATCGATAGGAATAGATCCTCCAAACATAGAATCTGAAGGTGCTTTAACGGATTTGTTTTGAAGGAGGGTTTGATATGTTTCTTTGGGAATGAATCCAAAAGGAGAGAGAGATAAAACAAAGGGGGCGTTGTCTTTGGCATCAATCTTGATTTCATATTTGCTGTAATCAACCTCTGGAGAATAAGTATCTTGAGGTTTTTGAGCAAGTTTGGGAGATTGGGGAGTGCGATTGATCTCATCTTTGATCTCATAGCCTAGCTTTTGGATCAGCGATTCGCTCAATCCTGCGTTGGACTTTGTAGGACATTGGGAGAGAATGAGATAGTTAGCTTGAATCTTTTGATTGTTTTCTTGTTCTTTGATCCATTGAATGAGTTTGTGAGAATTAAAGTAGGGAGAAGAGAAAAATGAGATGCGGGGGTGGAGTTGAGCAAACATTTTTTGAAGATGTTTTTGAATATTGTCTTGATTTAAAATCTCAAGAGAAAAGCTAGAAGAAGAATATCTTGTTTTGAGATGATGGCTAGAGCCATATAGGGCATATCCAAAGTGAGAAAAAAGATTGAGCTCAAACATAAAGGGATTGTAATGAGAATAGTCAATGAAATGAGTTTGGTTTTTTGTGTGAATATAGATGATGTTGTTGAGATTTTTTTGCCCCAAAAGACCAAAAGCAGGGGCAATGTCTTGGACAAAGAGTTCATAGAGTGGTAGCATGTAGGTATAAGCGTATTGATAGTCTGACAAATTCCACATTTTTTTTGAAAAATCATAAATAGATGTAGCAAGATCAATCCAAGAAGTTGAAAGTCCTCTAGTGACAGCAAGATCAATCAATGCAGGAATGACCTGAATGAGAAATGTGATTGTGATTTTGATGTAGGGCATATTGCCATCATCATAAACGCTTTGGAGGTGATTTAAAAAGTGAGAAAAGCCTTCTTCAAGGGAGGGTGCAATGTCTTTTTGAATCCCTTCTGCATCAAGAATGTGTTGGAGGATTTTTGTAAGCTTTTGTTGAAAGCTACTTAATTGGTTTGTCAAAAATGCAAGATCTTCTTTAGGGTTTTGTGAGTAATCTAAGAAGTATTTGGTCAGTTCTGAGAGAGAAGAAAAATCTCGATTTTTTGTGACAAACTCATCTTGTGCACATTGAGCACCAAGAATGCTACAAGAGGGTGTGCTTAATTTGAGATTTTTTCTATATTGACTAATGTTGTCTCTAGCTTGTTGTGCAATAGGGCGAAGATAGTCTGCAAGCATGGTTTGGATATTTTCTTGATCTTGTGTGAGGATTCCCTTTTGACTCACAAACCATCCCTTCTTTTCTCCTAGATATTTTTTTGTATCTTTTTGGTGATTGATAAGGTCCATTAGATTTTCTTGCAAAAAGGAGCGATTGCTATAGACTTGGATGATGTCTTTTGGAAGATCATTGTGATCATGATTGACAAAATCAATTAGGGTTTTATAAATCCTTGCTGATAAAGGACGAAGTTTTCCTTTGTTTTTAGAAAGCTTGTGCATTTTTTCATAGTCTGCAAAATCAGAACAATAAATTTCAATCTTTGTAATGCATTCTTGCTTCAAAAGATCTTGTAGTTTAGTCGTGATGGAGTGGGCACTTGTCAAGATCTCAAATTTATTTTCATTCATTGCTTCCTCCTAGAGTATCAAGGAATCTTTCCATTGGGATCGCAGGATTTGAGTTTTTTTTCATAAA
>NZ_JAJTNB010000026.1 GCF_021300655.1 Helicobacter kayseriensis | reverse complement strand
TTATATAAAGGTAAATGAATAGTTTATTTTTTAAAAAACAATAAAAATATTAATTAAATTTAAATAGAATTAGTCTGATTTATCATTATCTCTTAAAAAGAGATAGGGATATTTTTAAGAAAAGAAGGAACAATAAATGAGAACAAATCAAACAAGGAAATTCAAATTATTTAGACCCATTGTGGCAAGCTCACTAGCTTTGGTCTTGGGCAGTGGGAGTGTGTATGGAGAATGCACTGCAACAGCTTCAGCAGATAGCAATCTTCCAATTTTGTGCTCTGGAACCACTTCTAGTGAGCAAAATGTTCAGAGCAATATTCTAGGATGGAATGCAACACAAGAAGGGCTTCCCTCTTCAGCTTATATACCTACTTTGCATGATCAGCATGGATCAGTGCCAGAAAAACTAACTTTTAAATTTATGGATTCTAGTGGAAGCAGTGGGAAGGTTACAACTGACGCTTCTGGAGAGCAAACAGAAGCTATCCTCAAAGCTGGAGACAACAACACAGCCACATTTGTTACCCTCAAAGGCAATACCAAAGGGATCCAAATGGGTGCTAGTGGCACTGGGACTTTAGTCATTGATTTTGGGAATGGAGCAGATGTCCAAAGAAACTTTACTCTAGATCTTAGCAATACTGCAGAAGGAGAGTTTTCATTCAAAGGAAACATTCTTGTTAAATCTGGAAAAGGTCATGGGGGAAAACCAGAAACGCACAATTCAAAATTTGTTGGCATTTTTGGCAAAGATGTCATTGGAAAAATTCAACTTCTAAAAATAGATAGCGGAAACACTTCTGGAGCAAGCAATGAGCTTACCTTCAAGGAAAGAGCAAATCTTATAGGAAATCTAGAAGCTTCTTCTGGGAAGAATACCATTACTTTTGAAAATGGAAGCATTTTAGGAAGCGTTAGTGCAAGTTCTGGAGGGGGGACTTTTGGAACGGCCAACACCACAATCACCTTTAAAGGAGAAAATACTCAAATCCAAGGAAAAGTCTCTGCATTTAGCGGAACATATGGCGGAAATGGAACCAACAATATCTTTTTTGAAAAAGGGGGAGCTATCAGAAATGCATCAATTACTCATTCTGATGAAAACACTGCCATCTTGGCAGAAGTCGGGATCAACAATATCACCTTTAAAAGCCAAGACAAATCCAATAGCATTAAAGGAGATATTATTGCCAAAAACACTACTTCAGTAGGAGGAGGAAGCAATACAATTACTTTTGGAGACACCTCTGCTCAAGCTGGCATTTCCTCTTCTTCGGTCACAAACTCTATTGCAGGAAATATTTCAGCTCAAGCAACTTCAACCAATACCATCACTTTCAACACAGCTGGGACTAACACAATCACAGGAAGTATTAGCGCAGGAACTACTGCATATGGAGGACATGGAAAAAACATTATTACTTTTGGAGCTTCATCAACACAAACCGCTCTTCTTGCAAATTCAACTAATACCATCACTGGAAATATTTCTGTTTCAGGAGGAACTAATACCATCACTTTCAACACAGCTGGGACTAACACCATTTCGGGCAACATTACAGCAGATAGTGGAGACAACAATATCACCTTCGCAGGAACCCAAGGAAACAACATTTATTCTGGAGACATCACTGCGGGCACTGGAGGCTCTGTCGCTCAAAATAAGATTCTTTTTGGAGGAAGCTCAACATCTTTTGGAAAAGATAACGAAAGATCTAGTGTTAAAGCAAAACAAACAAATGGAAACAGAACAAACAAAGAAAATCTCATCCAATTCACGTCAACAACAAATAAGCTCTTTATCGATGTTTTGGAATCCAAAATAGAAACAGGAAATGGAGGAAATGGTATTGCACGCAATATCCTAAGCTTTGATCACCAAAGTGGATCAAGCACTATTTCTATCAACACTATTGAAGCTGGAGGAAGCGGATCAAACTATATTGGAAA
>NZ_JAJTNB010000025.1 GCF_021300655.1 Helicobacter kayseriensis | reverse complement strand
GGGGATCCTTAGCTACTCAAATACAAATGAATCAAAAGCAGAAAATCTTACATTTAGTGACGGCTCTTCATCGTCTTTCAGTGGAACGATCTCAGTAAATTCAATCACAGCAAGTGGTGGTGGGCAAAACACCATCAAAGTTGATTCTTCCACTCTAGAACATGTTGGATTTGATTCCTTAGGACAAAGAGTTGGGGCAAACACCATTGGTTCTATCGCAGCAAATGGAGGAAACAATACGATTGAGATCAAAGGCACAAGCACGATTGGCTCAATCACAACAAGTGGAGGAAAAAATACAATCACACTTGATGGCACTTCAACACAAAGAAGTATCACTCAAGAGATCTCTTCTACTGGAGGAGTCAATGTAATCATCCTTAAAGGAACTGATGCAAATCTCATCACCTTAGAATCCACTCTATCTGCATCAGGTAGTAATGCCAAAAATGCAATAGGATCAGTAGATCTTTCTGGAATCGCTCATAATGGATTTAGCTTTGGAGATTCCACTCGCACAGGTATAGCATCTCAAGCCTTCCAAGGAACTCTTGAGATCAAAAGTGGCATCAAAGGCACAGATGGAGGATGGAATAATATCGCCTTCAAAGCCACAAGCTTACAAACCCAATCTGTCATTTCTGCACGAGAGGAAGGAACTGCTATCAGTGGAAACACAAATCTCTATCTAGATGTTTCTGAAGCTGGTTTTGGGACAGTTGGCTCTTCTCCATCTTCCAAACCAGCTATTTCTGGAAATGTCGTTTTGGGATCTGGAGAAACCGCCAATCTCTACATCAAAGGAAAATCATCACAAGCTGAGCTTTATTCTGCATCATCTATCACAACTCAAACTATTGGATTGGATGGAAATCTTGAGAATACAAGTGGAAATATGAATCTGATCTTTGAAGATGCTTTGTGGAATCCTTATGGAATGATCACTGGAGTCGATCTTGCTACTTCTGAGACAAGCGGAAAAGTTACCAATAAGGGAGGAAATGTCAATATTGTCTTTAGAAAAAGTGATACAAGCTTGGCTTTGCCCTCTTCACTAGATCAGACTCCTTCTCTTCCTGCATTTAAAGTCATCAATGAAAGCGGAAAGATCAATATCATCATGCAAGGACAAACTGCTGTGTCAAGCTACATCACTTATGGATCTGATAGCACAACAAATCTTATCTTTGCCAATACAAGTAGCGGAACAGATTCTTTTGCTTCCACAGAAGCGACGACTAATAAAATCCTAGGAAAAACCTATCAAGATGGCGTCAAGCTCTCTCTTCAAGATAAACAAATCGCGATTGGAGATAGCCAAAGTGCCTCATTCATCGACACTTATAAGCAATATTTTGCAAACACAACTATCAATGAAAAAGATTCTCTCCTCAATATCACAACAACACGCTCAAAAAGTGGCACTACTCAAACAGATCAAATCTATGTCAAAGGGTTGGCAGTAGGAGATATTTCTGAGCTAGCTCCATCTCAACAAAAAGATGGTGTGAGCTATATCTATAATGTTGTATTAGGCAAAGATTCTGCTTTTGTAGGAAATATCGCACTACAAGCAGATTCCAAAGTCAATCTTATTATGGAGCAAGGATCTAAACTCCTCACAGATAGCAAAGATTTAAAAATTCAAAATCTTGCAATCAATGGAGATAATTTCGATCGAAGCGAAATCCTAAAAGGAACTTTTGAACAAAAAAACACCATCATTGACATCGCTTCGATGGGAAGTGATTTAGGACAACTCAAATCAAGGAGTGAATTTAGACTTCTTACAATCGGGACAAAAGAAGCAAATGCTGGCATCCTTGCATCAGGAGTCAAGACAACAGGTCTCACAGGAAGCAGTGCCCTCTTTAGAGTTTATATGAACAACAAATCAGGAGATGGATCACTAGGAGGGAGCGCTAGCTATTCTGATAAACAATATGGATATGTTTATTCTGATCGTATCCTTGTTCTTAGTGGAAGTCATCAAAACTCAAAAGAAGAGACTCAACCTCAC
>NZ_JAJTNB010000024.1 GCF_021300655.1 Helicobacter kayseriensis | reverse complement strand
AGGAGCTTTAGCTTTTTTATTTTGAGTTTTGGCTTTCTAGCTTCACAGGAGCCTGGAGAGTTTCTTTCTCTTGAGTGAGGATAGGCTTAGGAGTATAAGTTCCTTCTCCAAAGCTATATCTCACACCTAGATTGATTTGATAATCTGTAGTGATCTTTCCTCCAAAGCTTCTTTCAAAGTCAAAGTAGAGTTTTGCTCCATTTTCAAAAGCAACATTTGTCCCTACATTCATTACAAATCGAGAAGTTGATTCAAGTGAAGAGAGTGCTACTACTGCATTGTGTTCATCTTGGATAGATACATCTCCTCCAGTGATAAAGTCATGCACATAATAAGCTCCAAGATAGATTTTTGCACTCATTTTCTTTTGCTCGATGAAGTTTTTGAAGTCATATCCAAAACTAGATCCAAGACGACTTCTGAGTGTAAAGATTGAATCTCTTGTTCCTTCTAGAGTTGAAACTCCATAAGCATGCTTAATCGTTCGATCAAGATCGCTTTGATCAAGATAACCAAAGGCAAGTTCTACTTGAGGATCGATATACCATTCTTTTGTTTTTCCTAATAAGAAGCGATATCCTACTTCTTGAGAGAATGTTGCAGCAAAGTTATTTGCATCATAAGTTTTTACCTCTCCTAATAAATCAAGTTTAGAAGCGATATAGCTAAATTTTAAGATGCTATCAGTATAAAGTCCATTTGCCCATCCTGTCTCTGCACTTGCTCCATCTTGAACATAAGCATTATAGATTGCAAACTCAACTGCATTAGAGTTGGCTTGTTTGAGTCCTTTGGTGCTTTGATCAAGTTCTTGAATGTGTTTTGTTTCGGCAAGAGAATTGGCATAAGAGAGGGCAAATCCTAGATAGTTATTGGCTCCTTCAAATCCAAAGGCATAATCATATCCTGCTTGGATAGTAGTATAGATAGACTGAGTTTCTAAAGCAAAGTTTGAAGTTTGCATTCCATTAAATACTCTTGCCCATATCCCTTGAGAGTTTGGATTATTTCTTAGCTCTCCCATTCTTTTATTTAAGCTATTGAGATTAGCCAGATAGAGATCATAATTGATATTCATGGCAGAAGCTGAGACTTTCTGATTGGCTTCTGAGGCACCTTTAGATTTGGCAGATCCTAGGAAGTAGGTGGTGTAACCTGAACCATTCTTTGCCTCTTTATTAGTTTTTTCTGTAGTGAAATCATAAGAGATCAAACTAAAGCCAGCAATAGAATCAGTTGCTTGAAGGGTGATTCCTGAAGTATCTTTAACAGTAGCTAGGGCAATATTGTTTGTAAAATCACCTTTTTTATAAAGCTCTTTTCCAATCACGCTATAAGGATTAGCAATCACACCTAGATAATGAGTTTTGCTAGTGCTGAGATTTGAACTATTTCCTTCAATCACAATACGATCTGCTTTGGCAGAAGAGCTTGAAGAGGCTTCAGGATTTGCATGCACTAAGAATGTAATTGGTTTATAAGCACTTGTAACTTCACTGATCTCTAAGGTTGAAAAAGATTCTTTTTGGGCAGGAGAGAATGACCATCTTGATTGACCAGAGAGGTTGATGATAGCATCTCCTAAAGTTTCTAGCTTAGCAATTTTAAGAGAATTCCCTTCAAGATTTAAAGCAGCATCATCAAAGAAATTAAGCTTCAGTGTTCCTTTGATATCCAAATCTCCATTCAATGTAGCTTGAAGATTGTGAATGCTAAAGTTAGCAGTTGCACTGCTTTCTGTTGTGATTTTTGTCACCTTAAGAGAGGCATTATCACTGAAGGAAAGATTAAGCGTTCCGTCTTTTCCTTGAATTTCTCCAGTCAACATGACATTAGAAGCATTCAAATTGAGATTGGTGCTTCCATTTGCATTGATGATATTTCCAAGAATACTTGCTTCTTTGGCATTGAAATTCAGTGTTGTTGTGCTATTTGAGTCTTTGTTATAGATGGTGCCAGAATTTTGATGATCACTACTGCTTTGTTTTAAGATGAGTTGTGTGGTTTCTCCTGTGAAGTTGATGATACTTGTCCCTTTTTGTTGGGCAAGGATATTGGCTGA
>NZ_JAJTNB010000023.1 GCF_021300655.1 Helicobacter kayseriensis | reverse complement strand
ATAAAAGAAAAGTTGGGTTTGGTAGGAGGAAAGAGTTTGTTCTGTGATGCCTTGATATTCTTCTAAGTCTTTGATCTCTTCATAAATTTCTTGATAGAGAGTTTGGCAGTCAATGCAGGCATAACTAAAAGCTTGAATCTTGATTGTTTGATGTTTTTGGGCGATAGAATAAAAGTATGGTTTCATTATTTCTCCTATATTTATGCTCCAATCACAACACTTCCTCCAAAGTATAAAGCCCGAGTTGTTTTTGCTTGAAATGCCAAATACTCTCCATCCCAATGACTCAAAGCAGCAATGATCTCAGGAGTGTTGTATCCAAAGAGAGTGAAAAAATCTTTTTGGCTTAGAAGGGGTTGATTGTCTTGATTGACTAAAACAAAAAGAGCAAAAGTGCTCAGTGCAACTCTTAGGGCTGCTTCATCTTGAGCTTTTTGCAAATTGGTTTGATGTTCTTTTAGACTTTGATCATCAAAAGAGCGAAGAAAATAAAACCTCTCTTTTAAAAAAGAAAGAATCTCAAGCAAATCTTTGCTTTGAGAGAGCTCATTAAGAGTAGTCTTATTTTCATAAGATACTTTTTTTAAAGAATCAAGATAAAGCCCCAGCAATATTCCTAGAGGTGTTTGTTTTCCTTTTTGAGCAATCTCTAAATAAAAGGCTTGAAGCTTTTCGCTGAGTGGAGGTGTTTTAGGGCCTCTTGTTCTCATTCTCTCGCTCTCTTTTCTCCTTTTATATCCCTCTATTCTTCCTATAAAAGAAGAGAAATAATCACTGAGATTTTGGTGATAGGTATTGAGCGCATCAAATGTTTCTTGTAATCCCTCTTTAAGAAAGATTGCTTCATTGCTAGAAAGAGCTAGGAGATATTCATAAAAGGAGAGGGTTTGTAGTGTGCAATTTAGATAATGTGAATCTAAACCCTCCTCTGAAACATATAAAAAAAGATAATCCCCCTTGATGTCTTTGCCTAAATGTTGTGTTGTGTTTTCTATAAGCCAAGTCTTTAAATGTTCTTGGGTATCAAGGGTGTTTGTTGTCTCAATATGGAGAATGTTTGCATCTTTTAATGGAGGGGGGATAAAGTCTGGATTGTTTCTTGTGATGGAAAGATGATCGTTGATCTTTTGGATCAAAAATTCATATTTTTCCAATTCCTTAGGGATAGCAGTATTGTGATAGAGATTAAAAGTAAGTGATATGGTGTTGAGTTTAGATGCTATGCTCAGTTTCTCTTCAAGCCATCTCAAAAGCCATTGGCTTGATTCTATTTTTGAAGATTCATCACCTTTTACAAACTTTTTGCTCCAATCATTTAGCACCCCAGGGGAATTAAAGGTATAGAGCTCTTTTACTTTATGAGGATACATGAGGCAAAAACTCTGTGCCAAATATCCTCCCAAAGAATGTCCAATAAGAAGAAGCTTTTCTTCTTCTCTTAGGTGATGTTTGACTTTCTCTTCATAAAATCTTGCAAGATCATAGCATTGCAAAGGAATATCTCCTTGAGCTAGGGCAATATCTGTTTGAAAGTCTTCTTTTGTGTATTCAGTCCCTCTGCAAACCAAGATAAGCTCATTGTTGTTTTCATGGTCTTTAAACAATGTTGCAGAAAACCCATATGCAGTATTTTTCTGATGTTCAATGACTTCATAGCGGGAAACAAAGGCTTTGGTGCGAGCAGAGAGAGAGCGGGAGGTTTCTTCTTTCTTTATTTTTTCTTTAGTGGTGCTGACTTTGATTTTTTGGTATTCAAGTGCAGGTTTATCTTTTTTTCTTTCAATGAGATTTTGAATCTTATTATCAATCTTTTTCTTTTTGTGGTTAATAGTGATGAATTGATCTTTTGCAAATCTAGCTTCAATGGCTAGGGCATAAGCTGTGGGTTGGCCTAAGGAGCGTTGATTGGATTGTAGCAGTTCTTGTATTTTTGTATTTTTTGTATTTTCTCTTGTGAGTTCATACCCCCTCTTAATTCCATCTGCATAAATCCATCTTGCAGGAGGCTCTTTTCTGTGTTGAACTTCCCATTCATCATCGCTAGCTTTAAACTCCTCATTCTCTTCTATATAATGAAGCAAAGCATAGCTTGCATCAGCTACATTTGCATAGTCTTTGATTTTTGTGATTTGTTCTTTCATCTCCATCCCTCAT
>NZ_JAJTNB010000022.1 GCF_021300655.1 Helicobacter kayseriensis | reverse complement strand
TCTTTCAAAATCTCCACTCCCTTAGCAAAAGAAATATATCCCCATTGTGTTTGCGAAGTCTTTGAGTGGGGCTTGGAGAAATTGGCCTTGAGTGTTAGGGTATCTTCTATCTCATTGCTAGCACTCTTCCCCTCACAACTTGTGCGGATAGAAATCTCTTGCAGATAGAAATAATCTTGCTCATCTTGAAACTCATAAAGATCAACATCATTTGATTCTAAAGTGCTTTGTAAATGCCTAAAATCCTTTTCATCCAAAATAAGTCCTGTATTCCAATATGTCAGAAACTCTTTTTTGTAACTAATGCGAGCGATGCATGTTCGATCTTTTTGGATTTTGATGAAGTTGCGTTTGATCTGCCAAACAGAGATCACAGAATCCAAAAAGAAATCTTGTGCGAGTTCTTTTACTCCACTTGCTTGTTTGAAAGTTTTCAAATCTTTTGTAGGGATAGAGACCTCTTTGATAGGATAATCCCCAAAGTCAAACATCAAGCTCATTTCTTTGAATGAAGCATGACCCTTTTTAAGAAGTGCTAGATGATAAGCTTCTTGTTTGCTTGAGCAAGAATTCATTGAGCAAGTATAGGTGATATTGCTTGGAGCGATATGCTCCTCAGATTGGATCAAGATGGGATAGATTCTAAAAGCTTCCCAAGAGCGTTTTATATCAAAACAAAAATAAGCAAACCCCTCATCATCAGTGATGGCCTCTTTTTTGTTGTAGCTGAGTTTGATTCCACTTAGAGGGTTTTTGGTGTGATAGTGATGGGTTCGGATAAAGAAATCTGCCTTAGATGCTTTGGTGCTTTGTTTGCTAGCTTGATAGTCTTCTTGGAGTGATGAATCTGTGGAATGAGATTGTAAAGAGGTGGGAAGACACAGGGAGATATTGCAAGCTTGTTGTGTTTGTTGGGTGAGGGTGTAATCTTGAAAGGGAAGATTATAAAAGCAAATCTTTTGATCCCCAAAGGGAGTGGTAACTTTGAGAGTAGAAGAATAAGCTTTGTCTTCTTTTTCAAAAGAATAAAGCAAGGGAGATGCTTTGCCCTCTGAATCTGTGCCTTGAACGATCAATGCATCAGATTGACTTTTGAGTGGTTGGGAAGAAGATCCTATGATGGGGAAAGTTTGAATCCATTCTTTGACTTGCTGACCTATTTCTTTTAAAAGTGCAAAGGCATGGAAAAAGAGATTTTCTCCTTGAGATTGAGAGGGACGGATATCAATCTTTGCCCCATCTTTTAAATAAAAGTGAAGATTGGCTTGAGGATAAGAAGTGATTGAGAGAGGGCTTTTTTGAACTTGATGTGAGATGATATAGATATCAAGGAGGGGGGATTGTGAGGGAATCTCTTCGTCATCTCCTCTTGAAGCTTTTTCTTTCTTAATCAAATATTTAATTTTTTGATCAAGTATTTCAAACTGCCCTTCAGTGTTTAAGACCAAAATCCGATCCACCAAAGGAAGCTCACTCTTGATACTCTCTTGAAAGCCAAATGCTTGCTTCAAAGCCTCAGCAAATGGAGAGAAAACATCTGTGTAGGGGGCGAAGTGGAATTTGAAGTCATTAGGGTCATTGAGGTCTTTGAAGGCTTTGGTTTTAAAAAGTTTTCCACTCTCATAGAGCCTAATAAACTCTAAATATGTCTCCTCCTTCCCCTCCTCCCTCAAAGAATGCAAACTCTCAAATATCTTTAAAGCATCTTCCCCAAACTCCTTTTCTTGTTTCCAAAGTGTTTTTTTAAACTCTCCTCTTTTGTATCCATCAAACAATCCAAAGCAATTAGATTCTGCAAATCTTCTTTTGGCAAGACCGATATCCTTGTCTTTATTGCTTTGATATCTGATCTCAAACCAAGCCCTAAAGCGATCATTGTTTCTAAGTGCTGAACAAAGCTTGGGTCCAATCAAACTGCTAGGATTGGTATAGCTAAGAGAGAGCAAAGCAATCCATTCATAACTTCCTTTCAATGCTTGTATTTGTTGTTTTTGAAGTTTAAAATCCCTCATTCTATTTTCTAATATTCGAGAATATTCAGGAATAAGTTTTTGAAGAACTTTTTTGGCTTCTTCTTTTGTAATCATAAAAGGAAAATGAGTCTGCAAGATCGAGCTTAGGGCTTTCTTTTTTTGTGAGAGTTGATCTTTGCTAAGTGTGATTGAGTGAGGAAGCTTAGCAAGCTTTTTTTCATAGCTTGCATCAAAGATTTTAAGAATCTCTTTCCATTTGTCTGTATCTTGAAGCACTCCTTCTTGTCTTAAAGTGTATTCATCTTTCTTAGATTTTTTAAACTTCAAATCTTTGATTTGCTTAGTATAAGTCATCCAATCCAATCTTTGTGAG
>NZ_JAJTNB010000021.1 GCF_021300655.1 Helicobacter kayseriensis | reverse complement strand
AATCCATCATTCCACAACCACAACATCCCAATCGCTAAAACAAAGATTCCAAATAGTTTCATTGTTGTTCTCCTTCATAATTGTTGTTAGGTAGAGAGTTTTGAATTTATTTTATCAATGTAAATCTTATTCGATTGCTTTGCGGGTTGCATGATTGTCATTTTCTGCAAAAAAGGACTTTTTTCTTGGGATTTATAGTTTTGATTGAGAGCTTATGTATTGCCAAATTGGGTTTATTTCAATTTTGATATGCGAGTTTTTAAGAATCTAGAGGACCAATTGAGGCTCTTGGCTTCATAGGGTGAATGATTTGTATTGAATATATGATAAATCTCTTGAAATTTGGTTGAGAGAGAGGAGGATTCTTATTTGTGTCTTGAGCTTGCAAGATGCTTCTTTTGATTTATTGCAAATCTTGCAAGAAATAATAGCCCAAATGATTTATGGGCTATTTTTATGTTTTAAGTGTCAAATTTGCATTAAATGAGTCTTTGAGTTTGTAAAAGATGTAGCAACATACAGCAAAAGATAAAAGGTGACATGCAAAGCTTATCCAAGACAGAGTGGTTATTAAGGAAGGTTTAACCTCTTCAAGATAGAGATGGACTATGTCTATAGGTACAAATATAGAAAAAATACTTGAGGGAAGCATAGCAAGAAGAATATATCTAAATGGAGATTTAGTTCGATAAAAAAAGTAGTAGAGAATAAGTGCACTATACAAGAGAATGCAATTTAACCATATAAAAGAATCCTCCATGTTTTGCTCTACAAGTATTGTGGGTGGTGGAAAAAGTATGCAACAAATTAATGCGCAAATTGCAAGTTTATAGGCACTTGAGATTTTTTCATCGTTTGAAACGATCCAAAGAATAAGTGCATAAACTATGTATTGAAAATGAGTGAAGTTGAGCCCAAATGCATTTATGTCTTTAAGAAATAAAGGAAAAGATAAATACAATAAAGCTCCTATTCCCATAATAGAAAGGAGTTTGTATTGAGGATTATTTTTGAGTTTGCAGTTGAGATAAATGATCCCCATAAATAATCCACTGAGTAAAACAAATAGCGCGAACTTGGAGAGCAGGGCAAACCAAGAAGGAGAGGGAATTTTAAATAATGGAAGAAGAAAAACAAAAAATCCTGCAATACACATTGCCCAAAGGGATGAGTAAAGTATGTCTTTTTTGTTTTTAAAATCAAAATAGTCGACGATGAGCGCTAGATAGATACAGAATAAGAAGCTCCAGATTGTCAAATGATGGTCTTGGCATCTTAGTGCAAGGACAGGGATCAGGCACAAAAAGAAGTTTTTTCTGCAAGTCAGTAAAAATATAGCACAAAGGAGAGCAATGAATGGAGAGAAGGCATAATTGAAATTGAATGGAGTTGTAAATGGTGATAGAGTGTAGAAGGCAGTAATAATAAAGACAAGAAAAGAAATCAATAAAAATCTTGAGTAGAAATTTTGTCCTAGCGCAATTAGAATAAGTGTTAAGCAGCTTATGGCAATCAGCAAGATATCTTGCTTTTCTTGATTTTGAAAAAGAAACAAAAAGAGAAAAAACAATACTCCTGTTATGCAAAAAAATACAAAATCCTTAAGCTTGTGAGAGAAAGTAAAATTTTCAAAAATATTAAATGTTTTTGCAGGAAACATTAGTGATGTGAGAATAAGGCTAATGAGAACAGCTACTGGTGCAAAAAATAAAGGGAGTAAATAACTGTTGGGGATAGGCGTTGGGTATGTGTTTTCTGAGGGGAACAATGGAGGGTAGAATGGATGGAAAGCTTTTGAGGGCGATGCTGTTACTAGAGCTATACTGATCAATAGTGTGATAGAGCCTGCTAGGATGAAAAGAATGCTTTTTGTAGTAAAAAACAGAGTGCGCTCATCGTTAAAGCTAAGTCTCAAATCAGCAATTCTATTAAGAGCAGCTCTTATGATAAAGGAACAATAAAGGAAAGCAAGAAGAAAAAAAAGTGTAACGAAGAACGGCGTATTGAGTTTAGCATGCATGCTTAACAGAAATATGACAGAATAGCCTATCCAAACAATAGCGTACAACAAACAGATATGAATGTAAAAAACAAGTCGTCCTGTGGGTGTCAGTGGACGAAATAGTATTGTTTTGAAGATTTCAGAAAAAAATGATTGAAATGCTTTTCCAATGCGATTCAGAAAAAAATTCATAAAAATCCTTAAGTGTTTTCTAAATTATTTGAGATCATTTATTTTATATTAATTACTTTGAGCATTTGGAACTTTTTGTGGAAATGGATTTTATATTTTAGAAAAAGACTATTTTTAACTCAGTACTTGCAAAGATGGATATTCGGCAATGATGGGAATACAAGAATACTACAGAAAGAATCGGGGATGAAAAACCCATAAAACACAAGGCTGGGTACAAAAAGATCAAAAAAGATTTTTAACTTCTTGAGTAAATGTTTTGCATAATAGGCAATAAAGAATGGAACAATGGGATACAAGATAACCAAAATGGGGGTAAATATTGCATCTATTGGATCCCTATTGATAGGGTAAGACAAAAGATAGTCATGTGCAAAAGGCAGTGCAATAAATACAAGTCATCATGTAAAACACTTTGTGTATTTTTGCGATACGCACATTGTTTGATTGAAACTTTTATCTTGCAAATCTTCTTTTTCTAGCTCATATCCCCTCTTAATCCCATCTGCATAAATCCATCTTGCAGGAGGCTCTTTTCTGTGTTGAACTTCCCATTCATCATCTCTAACCTTAAACTCCTCATTCTCTTCTATATAATGAAGCAAAGCATAACTCGCATCAGCTACATTTGCATAGTCTTTGATTT
>NZ_JAJTNB010000020.1 GCF_021300655.1 Helicobacter kayseriensis | reverse complement strand
AGCTAGTGGAAAAGAAGTGCTTATTGTTCAAAATGCAGCAAAAGAAGCAGGAAAAGCTCTTAATATCGGAAATTTTTCTGGAAGTGCTACAGATTCTCAAATCACACTTATCGCTGGAGATGATGCAAGAGCAGCAAATGATGCAACACTCTATGGGATCTATCATAATCTACGAGATGCGACCTATATTTTTGGCGAGGGAGAAGGGACAAAATATACATTGATTGGATCTAATGGATCTGATGCCAAAGCTAAAGCTGTAGCCACAAATGGTCAAAACGCAGTTGGTGCAGAAATCAAGCAAAGTGCAGATTTTGAAGGCAAGCTCACGCTCAATGTAACAGGTGGAAAAGGTGGAGATGGCATTGTTGCAAATCAAAACGGGGCTAATGGTGGAGATGCTACAGGGATCTTAGTCAGCGGTGGAGAGCTGTCATTTGCACGAGGGTCTGAGCTCGTCTTGAGCGTCGATGCTGGATCTGCTGGAACTGCGGGAGCCAATGCGAGAAATGGTAATGCAGGATCGGCTGTAGGTCTCAAAGTCTCTAATGCGACTTTGGATGCACGCAAAGTCCAGATGACGCTAAAAGTTGGAAGTGAGAAAGCCTCAAACGCAACAGCCTTAGAGCTTGAGAATGGGACATTTGAAGGAAGCTTCACAGTAGATAACATAAACAAGATTGGAAATAATCAAGCTACAAGCGCGACATTGATCAAATCCAGCGGAACAAGTGAGATCCAAAGAGGAATCATCGCTGTTGAAAATGGAGGACTTGAAGCGGCCATTAGCAATGGCACAAAAACAATCCTTGATAACACAGGTGTATTGACTTTTGGAGAGGGAGCTATGATCAATATCGGATCTCCTGCTTCTCAAACAGCTCATATCAATGTCGCAAATGGTCAAACTGCCAACCTATCTCTAGGTGCAAACTCTGTCACAAACTTCACTGATCAAGCTTTTGCCCTAGAAACATCAGCAAGCATCAATCTCGCTCTAGGAGATCAAGCAAGACTTAACTTCAATGCCAAAGCAGGCACAGAAGAAATCACAAAAGTCACTTTGACTCAAGATGCGCAAAAGTCAAATACTGGAGCGATCTTCAATCTTGCAGGAGAGAGTGGAAAGATCGGTGGAGCTCCTATCGCAGGAAGAGAAGCCAAAACATTGACAATCTCAGACTTGGATACTTCAGCGGGCAACCAATTTATCCTCTATGTTGATGCAAAAGATGGCCAAGCAGATGGAGAAAAAACTTATTCTGCAGACAAGGTTGTTGTTAGTACAACAAGCACAGGAGCAACCAAGGATGACAAAACACAATCACAGGCTCAAAAGCTTTCTATTGTGTTTGATGAAGATAAGAAGTCTGATATTCTCTCAATCACTAGAGAAAACAATGTGCTTGTCGCGACTTCTTCTGATTCAAAAGTGAAGTTTGATACAACAAGCTATGCTGCAATGGGATTCAACTATGCATCTGTTAAGTTTTCTGAAGAGAAGGAAGCCGCTCAAGCTCCAGATGGTGGAGAAGCTGGAGAAGAATATGCAGGTCAGGCAGCTACTCCTACACATTACTACATCCAAGAGGTGAAAAATCAAGGTGTGATGCATTCTGATATTGAAGCTGTTGCTTCTACCTTTATGTTCAACTACGATCTTTATCTAGCCAACTTTAACTCTCTCAATAAGAGAATGGGTGAACTTAGAGACAATGCCAATGCACATGGAGTTTGGGCAAGGGTCTTCAATGGGCAAATCAGCAATGATTTTGGATTGGGAACAAAGAGCAATTACACAACAATCCAAGCAGGGTATGACTATGCCTTTGGATTTGAAGGAGCGAACAACTATCTAGGTCTAGCGGTCTCTTATGGTCTTTCATCTTCTAAGATGAGCTCTAAGGCAAGAGATTTCATGGGACAAGAAAGAAGCCTTGATGGAATCTCAACAAATGCTGTAGAAGTAGCAGTTTATAACTCTTATGTCAGCGATTCTGGATGGTATAACGATACGATCGCGAAATTTAGCTATTTGATGAGTGATTTCACGATCCAAAACACCAATACTGGACGCAATGAAAAACTCAATCTCAACAATATCGGATTGACAATCTCTGATGAAGTTGGATATCGATTCAAGCTTGGAGAGGCTCAAGAATGGTATATTGATCCTCAAGTAGAGATTGGATTTGGATATTTCAACAAAACAGATCTCCAACGCGTCGCTGGATCTTCGTTTATGAATGTTGATGCCGATTCTGTAATGATGCTTCGAGCAAGAGCAGGTGCTGCATTTGCTTATGACTTCAAGCAATTCATTCAAGCCAAAGATGTTGCTGCTTCATTGTATGCAGGACTTTTCTATGAGTATGATTACATCAACTCTGGAAGCCTTGCGATCCAAACAGATGTTGATAGCACATCAGCTTCAAGTGCCCTCAAGTCTGATGGAAGAATAGCAATCAATGTTGGAACAAACATTCAAGCAACAAAAAATGTCAGAATCTATGCTGATTTTGAAAAAAGCTTTGAAGGGAAAATCAATACAGATTATCAAATCAATGCAGGTGTGCGATATAGCTTTGGTGAAAATGTAGACTATAAGCCTGTTAAAGCACAAGAGAGCAAAAAAGCTCCTTTGAAGTTGGAGAATGAAACTTCTTCTGAAGAGGAGACAGCACAAGAGGAGAATTAATTCTTCTCTTGAGTGAAAAAAAGGGGGTGAAATTTATACATTTTTACTTCTCTAGCTCTCTAAACTCAAAATCAATTACCCTGCTTGCAGATAGGACAAAACATAAGAATAAAACTCTAAACTCTAGCTCAAAGATACCCTCACCAAACACAGATGATCAAACCACCTTTGGGAGTTGTGACATGCTCTTTTGAGTGTTGTGATCATAGCTTATGTTTGCATTGTGAGTGTGATTGGGGCGTGGGGTTGATCTCGTCCTTGATCTCATGGCCTAGCTTTTGGATCAGTGCTTCACTTAACCCCGCATTAGACTTGGTAGGACACTGAGAGAGAATGAGATAGTTCGTTTGAATCTTTTGATTGTTTTCTTGTTCTTTGATCCATTGGATGAGTTTATGAAAATTAAAGTAGGGAGAAGAGAAGAATGAGATGCGGTGGTCGAGTTGAGAGATGCTTTCTTGATAAAAAGAAAGATTGAAGTTTTGAAAATCAGTAGAAGAAGCAAAAGAAGCGATCACTTCTTGCTTCTTGCAAACTCTTCAATCTTTTTCACTAACTCTTGAGGGAATCCTACACGTCTTATAGCTGGAATCCTTGGATCTAGTTTTCGATCTAGTTTTCCTGCTTTATAAAGTTCATCTAACTCTTCAGGGAAATAATAATAAGGAGCATTGATATAACCTTGAGGGGGAGTGACTGCCATGATTTTGGCTTCTAGGAGGAGAGTGTCCGTATAGAGCTCAAATGAACTTTCGCTTCTGTCGTTGGCTTTATCAAAATCATATCGGTTTAATTCTCCTCTTATATATGCATTTTGATCTTTTCTAAACTCCTCTCTGCTTTCTTTTGTGCTTTTGGGTTCTCTTGGGTCTAGGAGTTTTCCTGCCTTGATTTCTTCATAAAGTCCTCTAGTAACATCCCCGCTACCATCTAAT
>NZ_JAJTNB010000019.1 GCF_021300655.1 Helicobacter kayseriensis | reverse complement strand
GGGGGAGATCAAATCAATCCTCCTTCTACCCTACTCGCAATGACTTTTTATCTCAACACAACCACTTGATTTCAACAAAACTCAGAAGCAATAAGAAAAATTAAAATCATTAGTTATTTTTAATTCTATTTTTTAAAAAATCATCTTCCAAAAGACATAAACTACTCTAAATCTATAGCTTAAAATATTTTTAACATACTCAAAAATATGCGGTAGATTCGATATTTTCTCACCTTTTATCAAAGTTCGAACATTCAATCTATCTCATCTAAAACTACCAAAAATAAAAAAGAATCTTTCACCAAATAACTATGATAAGATTGTTAGACTTCTTAAATCAGAATTTTTATCTTTAAGAGGTAGACACTAAACACTAAAATAAGGAAAACAAATGAAAAACACAAAAACACGCTCTTACCATCGCTACTGCTCTTTGATAGCTACTTCTCTTGCTTTTATGCTTGGAGGAAATCCACTTAATGCTAATGATATTTCAAGCAATAAAGAATTGGATAGTACAATCTTTGAAAAATACAGCAATAAATATGGAGTTTATTTCAATAATTCTATAACTCCCCAAACAATCTCCATCACTTCAAATACAACTTTTTCCAACTCTATGGCATCAAGCAACAATAGCTATGGCATCTTTCTTGAAGAAGGAAATCTTACGCTTCAATCTTCTGACCAAGCAACCAAAACTATTCTATTTGGTAATGAAACAGGGCTCTTTGGAAATTCAAAAGCATATGGCTTTTATAATTCTGGAGCAACACTCAATCTACAATCTGTTGCTTTAGTTTATGGAGATTCTATTAGTCTTCAAAATTTTAATACTGGACTCCATGTAAACAATTCGGCCAATCCCAGTGTTCCCATTATCCTCTATTTTGGAAGAAATAGCCTTACCAATTTTGGCAATATTGGAAATAAAACTACCAAGATTTCAGAAGGATTAACTTTCAAGACACAAACAGTATTTGAAGCCACCGATGCAACAATTAACTTTAAACAAATTCAAGCAGAAAAATCTTCGGGAATATTAATTAAATTTGAAAAGCTTAGTATGAATCTATCTGGAAGTCAAATTATTTTCGATTCTATTCTTTCAACAAATTCCTCAGTAACAGATACCATTAAAGGATCTTCTGGAGGAATTATTATTGATGGATCCAAAGATACATTGACCAGATCTCAAATCATCTTAAGCAATAGCTCAGAAATTCAATTTAAAAACATTACATCCAATGGGGATTTTGCATATGGACTTTATGCTCTAGGAACAGCCCCAACGATTCTGGGAGACAATTCATCAAAGATTATTTTTGACAGCATTAAAAGTGAAGGTAATAGCAACAATGAATTTGGTGTTGATGTAAGAGGTTCTACAGGCATCATTGCTCACAATACAGCAACTTACTTCTTTGGAGATAAAGAGCAAGATAAAGGTGGAGGCACGATAGAGTTTCGCAATATCAAGGGTGTAAAATTTGCTCAAGGCATGAGTGATACAGGGTCAGCAGGGACTTTCAATCTCAATGCCTATAAAACAAACTTTATCTTTGGGAATATTGAAGCAGAAAAGGCTTCAGGAATTAAATCTGACGATGGCTCTCAAATCAATGCAGATCAATCAAGTTTTATTTTCAAAAAGATCCAATCCAACTCTGAAGATGCCCGAGGATTTTATTACACATCTATTGATGCTAAAGATACATCATTCAATTTTGGACTCATTTCATCAAATACTGGAATAGCTTATGGGATGAAATATACAACTCTTAATTTAGATGATCACTCATCGATAGTTTTTGATTCTATTAATTCTAAAAATAAAGCTACAGGAATAGTTGATAGCTCTATTTCTGGTGGAAGTATCACCTTTAATAGTATTACTGGAACAGAACAAGCTCTAGGGATTGATCTATCTAGCGATATAAAAGTTTCCAATGGAGCTCAAATCATCTTCAACAACATCGGACCTTCTCAAGTGACTTCTGGAATTTATTATGATAGAACTGGATCAAAAAACTTTACAAGCAGCAGTGGATGGGGAAATATCGTTTTCAAAAATATTCAGCCTAGTAGTGAAAACACAAACACCGATAAACATATTGATGTTTTAAAGCTCTCTGATCCTGGAGCTTCATTAAAGATTAAAAATGTCTCTATCGCTCATGGAAATCCTACAAACTTTGATAACATGCTTTATGGAATCTATAATGATGTCAACAATTCACATTTTACCTTTGCAAACACGACTGCTACTTATGAAGGAGTAGAAGGGAAAGACATCGCAGGAAACATCATTAAAGGAGCCACAAACTATTGGAACAATCTCAATCAAACAATCAAAGTCGCTCAAAACACTACAGGATATGGGATTTATAGCCTTGGAGGGACTTTGGGAGGAAGAGTCCAAGCAAATATCACTCTTGATGCAAAAGAAACAAAAGACATAAAGGCAAACAATGTCAACATGGTAGGCATCTATCTTAAAGAAGGAGATTTGATACAAACTAAAAAAGAAGGTGCAAGTCTTAATCTAGTACTCAGCAATGCAACGAACGCTATTGGACTTCTAATCGCACGAGGCAATCATATAGTTAATTCCGATGCATCAGTTAACACAATCAGCCTTGCTGGTGAGAATGTTTATGGCATCGTTTTAGAAGACGGAGCTAAGGCTCATATTGAAAACCTAGGAACCACTATCACAAGCTTTGCTGGGACTTCAAAAACTGTGGGAGTTTTGTTTAAGGGCAAGAGTGCTCTGAGTGGGACACTAGCATTTGCAAATTGGCAAAAGGGGAATTTCATAGAGGCAGAGAAAGATGGATCGCTTAATGGAAGCATTAAGATTTCAGCATACTCTGGCACAAATGGGAAACTCATCTCAACTGCAAAAGATGGCCTCTTCACTTTAGAAGCTCAAGGCAGGATTGTGCTTGACGAATCAACTCCTAGCGATCAAAATACCTATGGTCTATATAGCAATCTAAATAATAATCCAGTCTATGGACTTGATAATGTCACATTTAATACACGCAAAGATTTTACAAGCAGCGATTCAAATCAAGTCTATGGAATTTATTCCAAACAATCTAGCACATTCCAACTCTCAGAAGGAAGCACTCTTACTTTCAATGTCCAAAAATATAAAACAGATTCTGGAGAATCGTTTGAAGGAACTGCATTTGGAGGGGAGTCGGGTCAAGAAGCTAAGCTGATTTTAAGTAAAAATTCATCTGTAATCTTTAATGCCAATGGTGGAAAATTAGCGCAAGCAATCAGTGATGAAAGTTCACATGTCCATCTCAATCTTGCAGGAAATAATCCAGAAAGATTCCAAAAAACAGCAGGTCTTGAACTTAGAAGCTTAGAAGTTTCTAAATTTGATCTCAAAGATAGCATCATCACTCTCTATGCCTCAAAAGATGCAATTATTGCAAGCACAGGATATACGGGTGGAAAGGCGTATACGGGAAATGATTTTTTTAATAACACTGCTACACGAGGAGGAAGCGATCGCCTAATCATTAAAGGAAGCGATGCAAGCAGGATTACCAATAACACTCTTGACCTCCAAGTCGATCACATTGATAGCAGTGGAACTCCTATCTATGCTGTCTTAGCTCAAGTTGCAGAAAACTCTAAAGATAAGGTAATTTTCAACAATCTATTAAACGGAGAGAGCACAGACATCACTGTT
>NZ_JAJTNB010000018.1 GCF_021300655.1 Helicobacter kayseriensis | reverse complement strand
GTGGAAGAAGAGCTTGGGTTTATATCTCTTAAGCTCTTCGATGCTCTCTGTAAGCTCTAAACGCTTCTTGATCTCTTCAAAAACTTTCTCACAATCTAAGTTATCAAATTGCTTTGCAAAGATATAAAGTTCCTTATCTTCTTGATTGACATAGATTGTTGAGCTCATTGAATTGATTTTGTTTTCGCTTAAAGTAAAATCTTCTTTGATATAAAAGCTAGTGCATTTTTGATCATATAAGAAGTTTGCCATCTGTTTTTTCTTGGCTTTGAAAAACTCTGAATTTTCTTTATTCAAGGCACATATTGCAAAATTAGAGTGATAGGAATAGCACTCATAAAGAGAATCTTTATCTAGAAATTTTCCATTTTCATCTTGGATCTCAAAAGGCAGAGCCTTATAAAGTGATCTTTTGTCTTCCATAATTACTCTCCCATTTTTTCTATATCGTGTTTATCAATAATCTTGGTATATATTTTAAAGGCATCAAGCATCATAAACGCATCATAGATATTGTTTGTATCTATTTCTCCAAAGTCTCTGATATCAATGATTTCTTTTAGATTTTGTTCTCCAAAAGAGATTTCTACCTTTTTTTCTAAATATGATTTTTTCTTTTTTAATACATAAAAAATCTCTTGAAGATAGGCAAGTAGATAGATTTTGTCGCTCTTGCGTTTCAAGAGCTTCTTTCCAGAGATGAGAGTGAGGAGAACTTGTGCATAAGAGTTAAGATAATCCAAAGCATTTGCTATTTTTCCACAAAGCTCTTGTTTGTTTGCATTGTCCTTTTGCTTGAGAAGATAGTCATAAAAATAAGTGATTTGTAAAATGCTCTTCATAAAGTGACTTTCATAAAAGAATTTTTGCAATCCCCTAACATACAAAAGATGAAGTTTGTCTGTATTGGTGTAGTCATATTTATTTTTTATAGGCAATCCATACTTATAAAGTCCCAAATCAGAAATGACAGAAGAGGTTGCTTCTTTGGCTTGTATCCAATTTCTCATAAAAGAATCCACTAAAGGAATGGGCTCAGAAATCGTATCAACATGATGAATCTCTATACTTACACTGTCTTTTGAGCTTTCTTTGAGATGTTTGGAGCACTGCTCCAAATCTTTTTCTTCTACAGATTCTCGTAGTTTTTCTTCATAGACAATATAATCCTCTAAACTCTCCTGTGGTGTGCAATAAGCTACACAATTTTCCATTATCCTTCTTGTGAAGCCTTGGTGTTCAAGTTTTGAGGATGATTTCTTTCTCAATCTACCTATAACTCTAATTGTTCTGATAAATACATTGATCAAACTTGCTCCTACTCCCCCAAATCCAGGAGCATTGTAGGTATAAAGTGAGGAAATGTATTGATCCTCAGTTGCGATACAAAAACACTGTGCTAAATGTCCTCCTAAAGAATGCCCTATAAGATTGAGCTTAAACTCTTCTTTTTTGGTGAGCTTTCTAAGAAGATCAAAGATCACTTCACGATGCTCAATAAGTGAAATAGATTGAGGATTTGCACTCAGCAGAAGAGGGTTTTTAAGTCCACTATATTCTTGCTCTTTTAGGCTTTCCCATCCAATCACTGCCAAAATCAATTGATTATAAGAGCTAACAGCAAGTTCTTTATTTGATGACATATCTTGAAAAATCCTTTTCAATGAGCCCGATTCTGTTCCACGAAAAGCTAAGATATATTTCTCCCCTTCATTCTTTGCCCAAGTATCCAAAAACAAAGTAGCAGAATAGCCCGAGGAAGTATTTTTCTGATGATGTAAAACTTCATAGCGAGAAACAAAGGCTTTAGTGCGATAGGAAAGGAAGTGGGAGGTTTTTTCTTCAGGCATCTTTTCTTTTTGGGTGCTGACTTTGATTTCTTGGTATTCAAGTGCAGGAGTTTTTTTATCTCGTTTGATGAAGTTTTGAATTGTGTTATTGATCTCTTTAGCTTCTTCATTTTCATCTAGTTTGATGAATTGATCTTTTGCAAATCTAGCTTCAATGGCTAGGGCATAAGCTGTGGGTTGGCCTTGTTTTCTATAGATTTCTTTGTAGTCTTTTTCTAGCTCATACCCCCTCTTAATTCCATCTGCATAAATCCATCTTGCAGGAGGTTTTGTTCTGTGTTGAACTTCCCATTCATCATCTCTAACCTTAAACTCCTTATTCTCTTCTATATAATGAAGCAAAGCATAACTTGCATCGGCTACATTTGCATAGTCTTTGATTTTTGTGATTTGTTCTTTCATCTCCATCCCTCATATTCTTTCTCTACCTTTTCAAACTTCCCATTTCTAAGTTCAAAGGTATTAGATCCTCCAATTTGAATCAAAACATTATTAGTCAGTCTAAAACCTGCCCCCTCATCTCCAAAGAGTCCATATTGGGTATAGATATCTAAAATATCTGTATAGATTGTGATAATGACTTTTTTTCCATCCCCACACTCATAAAAGCTTGTAGTTCTTAAAGAAAGCTTAAGCTTTTTATATGCTTCTTCCCCTACAAACTCTTTAATTTTCTCATAATAGGGTTCAAAGTATTCTCTATAAGGTCCAAAAGCTTGATTGTGATATGTGCACCCATTGGAGAGGATTTGGGGGAGAATTGAATCAACATAGGTGAAGTCTACAAATTGAGTTTTCTCTCCTATTTTTATTTCTTCTCCAAGATATTTATCCATATATTCCCTCCTCTCTCTCTCCCTTTTCTTTATCTCCTCTCTAAACTCAGGATAAAACACATACACCCCTCCATACTTTTCACTAAGCTTTTCTTTTTTGATATAACTTGGCATTAAACGCACAAAAAATCCATCATTCCACAACCACAACATCCCAATCGCTAAAACAAAGATTCCAAATAGTTTCATTATTGTTCTCATCTAAGTAACCTTTTTCATTCCTCTTGCTCTTTTGTTTAATTGTGCCAAATCTCTTCCCAAAGAATGCTTTATAAGATTAAGCTAAACTCAATTCTCTTCTATGTAATGAAGCAAAGCATAACTTGCATCAGCTACATTTGCCATATCATAAAATCTTTGAAGGAGTTGCAAATCTGCTTCTTGAAGATCGTGTTTCATTTTTGTTCCTATATTTAAAAAGATAAAAACCTTTCATTTCTCTTGTAATTTTTACACTCTAATTTTTCTTTCTTAAAACTTGTTCCAAAACCCCCATCTTTAGAACTAAAATAGAGCGAGAGAATGAATGTTGAGTATAAATAAGTAGTTGTTGTTGCAAAATGTGCATTGTCATAGTATTCCTGAGATGTATAAGCCTCTCCCCACCAAGTCTTTTGGCTTGAAATTTGACTTTTCCATAGGGATGAATAAAATTTTTTATCTATTTGCTTGGAATAAACATATTTTTTATTATTTTCATCTTTTAGTTTGTTTAATTCGCGATAGTTTATGTAGATGTCCCAATAATCCCGATTGTAAATCTTGGGTTGAGGCAGTTGAGTGCATTGATATTTAAACACATAATAAGCAGGATTAAGAAAGCGTAGAGAGATTCCATTAAGAAGCCAAAAATACGTCCCCACCAACAAACAACTCCACCAAAACCACCCCCAAAACTTCTCTTTCTTCTGAGAAACTAAAACATAGCTAATCAACATCAAAAATATTGGAACTACAATAACAAGTGAAAGCCAAATCACCATACACTCCTTTTTGCGATTTTGTAGAGTTGTAAAATTACTTTAATATTGCATACCTTTAAGAGTTTAATCATAATTTTTGCATTCCCATATTTCTTCTTGAAACCTAAAACTAAAATCCTGATTGTTTAGCCCAGTATCAATTGAGAAGGTATGGGTTGGATAGATATAAGTAGTCGTAGTTGCAAAATGTATATCATCATAGTATTGCTCATCAATCCTGATTTTGCCCCAAGAAGTTTCCTTGATTGTGTGTTGAGTTTTCCAAAGATTTGCATAAAATTTTTTGCCTAGTTTTTTTGAATCATGGAAGAATAAATGTTTTTCCGTGTCTGCTTGAAGTTTGAGTGAATGCAAATCTATATAAATATCCCAATATTCTTGATTGTAAATTTGAGGTTGTGGAAGTTGTGTGCATTGGTTTTTGAACTCATAATATTTGGGATCAAGAAAATAAAAGGAGATTCCATAAAGAAGCCAAAAATACGTCCCCACCAATAAACCACTCCACCAAAACCACCCCCAAAACTTCTTTTTCTTCTTGGCAACTAGCACGTAGCTTATAAGCATTAAGCATATTGGAGTGATTGTCAGAAGAAAACCTAGCGTCAATGAAGAGAAATACACTCCCGCCAACAAACAACTCCACCAAAACCACCCCCAAAACTTCTCTTTTTTCTGAGAAACTAAAACATAGCTAATCAACATCAAAAATATTGGAATCACAATAACAAGTGAAAACCAAATCACGATACGCTCCTTTTGTTGTATTTTGTCTCTGTTTGAATCATAGAAGCATATTCTTGCAAAGGCACTCCCTCACCATTAAACTTCTTTTGTGATAAAGCCAAAGGAGGAATGAGAACAACTTGTGTGCAAGGTCCTCCCATCACAAAGGA
>NZ_JAJTNB010000017.1 GCF_021300655.1 Helicobacter kayseriensis | reverse complement strand
GAAAAAGACAAACTCTTTCCAATTGCAGAAAAAAAGACAAACGAAATTGTTAAAAAGAAATATAAATTCACAGATGAAGATATCAAAGAGGCCACTACTCCACAAGGAGATTATTTCAAGAAAAAGCAATACGATGAGGCATGGAGAGAAGCTTATAAACAAGTTTACGCAGGGTTTGAAGAAAAATACCCCCAAACCCTCTCCAATGGGTGCACATATCACAATCAAGCTTTTGGACCTTATAGAGAATACTTTGAACCCTATTATGAGAAGATCAAAGAGTTTGTAGGGGAAGAAGCATATAAAAAGCTTAAGCTTTCTTTAAAAACCACAAGCTTTTATGAGTGTGGGGATGGGAAAAAAGTCATTATCACAATCTATACAGACATTTTAGATATCTGTACCCAATATGGACTCTTTGGAGATGAGGGAGCAGGTTTTAGACTGACTAATAATGTTTTGATTCAAATTGGAGGATCTAATACCTTTGAACTTAGAAATGGGAAGTTTGAAAAGGTAGATAAGGTAGCAAGGGATTTTCTATGACACCAAAAGAACAAATCACAAAAATCAAAGACTATGCAAATGTAGCCGATGCAAGTTATGCTTTGCTTCATTGTCTCATGCATTCTAATATTCTTCATTCTTAGAAGCTCATGACAAAAGCCAAAGCAAAATACCCCATCAAACCTTATAAGCCCCATAGATAGAAAACTTTGAGTTAAAATTATTCTTTTTGGGTCAAATTTTGGGTCAAAGGATTTACTATGCGATTAAGATATTTTTTCTTGCTCTCTTTTTTCTCCTCTTTATTATTATTTGCAGAACACCAATACTTCCCCAAAGACAAAAAAGAACTTTTGGAATTGCTCAAAAATGAATCAATCAATCTAGACACTATCGACACTAGCAAGATTGTGGATATGAGCTATCTGTTTTGCAGAGCCCAATGGAGCGAGTGCAATGACTCAGCAAAAAACAGAAAGGATTTTGAGGGGATAGGTTCTTGGAATGTAAGCAATGTCAGAAGCATGAGGGGATTATTTGTCAATGCAACACTCTTCAATCAACCCATAGAGAATTGGGATGTTAGCAGAGTTGAAGATATGGGACTAATGTTCCTTGGCGCTGAGAGTTTCAACCAACCCCTAGAAAAATGGAATGTCAGCAATGTCAAAAATATGGTAGGGATGTTTGCCTTAACTCAAGCATTCAACCAACCTCTAGAGAAATGGAATGTAAGCAATGTGGAAGATTTGAATGCAATGTTTAGAGATACAGAAGCTTTCAATCAACCTCTAAGCTCTTGGATACTCAATAGCAAAACCGAAACAGAGGCAATGTTTTACAATGCAAAAGCTTTCAAGCAAGACCTCAGCTCTTGGGGAGAAAAAAATCCTTTTACCCCCGCCCCATCTCCACAGTCTCTAAAGCAAAAAGAGCAGAGTTTGTTTGATGAAGCCTTTGCCCTCATTGGTGTGAATGATAATAAGGCTACACAACTTTTCTTACAATCCCTAAATTCCAAAGAAAAAGAATCTCAAGATGCAAAACTCTATCTAGCCTATCTCTATCTCAACAACCCCAATGCAGATCAAAAAGAAGCCAATCGTCTAGCCAATGAATATGTAGACTCTCTCCTCAAAGACTGCACTCAAGACGACACATCCAATTTCTGTCTAGACTATGCCAAACCCTCCGAGTTTAAAAGCGTTGAAGATATTTTTGAAGTGATTTATTTTTCGGGAGGTTGCTACGCTTATGGGATGATTCTTTCCCATCCTTCCGTTTTCAAATATATGGGAATGTATTATGGAGGCGGTCGAGATGATTTTTTGGGGAGTTTTTGTGGAGATGTGCCACCTCCTTATCAAATCATCTCAATCTCTCCAATCCTAGAAGCAAAGAATTACTCCAAAATCTTAGAATTCCTTGAAGCAAGACCCTATTCTCTTCGAGGAAGCATGAGATTTGGAATTGGGGCAGAGCAAAGAAAAAATGAGCTCATCTACTCTTTCTTTCCCAAATTTGACATCACCTCAAGCTCTAAGTGGGACTACTCTGCCACAGAAGATCCAGATTATCGATATTTTGGATGGATTAAAATGATCATCAATCAATACCCTGATTTACTTGAAGCCTACAACAAATGCATCAAAGACACCCAAGAGTATTACATCAATGTTTTAAAGATTGAGAAGCAAACAGCTCTGGAATACGGAAAAAGGGCTGTTGAACTTCTTTTATTGCAAGAATTACACTACTACACCATTTAGGAGAAAAAATGAAAAGTCTCTTTTTGCCCTTATTGCTTCTCTTGCAAGTCCAAGCAGAAATCCTTTTTGTCCCCCAAAGCAAACACGAGCTCATCGCTTTATTAAAGGATGAGAGTGTAAAACTCAGCACGATTGACGTCAGCAATATCAAAGACATGAGCTATCTTTTCTGTCGCAATTACACTTTTACCAATGAATGCACTGGGATCAATAGAGATTTAAGTGGGATTGAATCTTGGAATGTGAGTAATGTAGAAAATATGGCAGGGATGTTTAGAGGTGCAGAGCTTGAAGAGATTTCTCTCAACTCTTGGGATGTTAGCAAAGTCAAAAATATGCGTTATATGTTTGCAGATACCTTTAATTTTAATTCTCCTCTTGATTCTTGGGATGTGGGAAATGTAGAGAATATGGAGTTTATGTTTTATAACTCTTCTTTCAACTCCCCACTTAATTCTTGGAATGTCAGCAATGTCAAAAATATGATGGGGATGTTTTTTCACAGCTCTTTCAATCAGCCTCTTGAAAAATGGAATGTCAGCAAAGTAGAAAATATGAGCCTAATGTTTTGCAAAAGTGATTTTAACCAACCCCTGAATTCTTGGGATGTCAGCAAAGTCAAAACCATGGGCTATATGTTTTTTCAAAGTCATTTCAACCAACCCCTCAACCATTGGGATGTTTCAAATGTAGAAAATATCGAAGAGATGTTTTTGCTAAGCCCCTTTAGTCAAGACCTAAGCTCTTGGAAAGAAAAAAATCCATTCCTAAAAACCAAGTCAAAAGCCCAAACTCTTTTGGACAAATGCGAACAAGTCACTGCAAAGTTTTGCACCACATATACACCCAGCACCCTCCAAGAGCTTAAAACTCTCATCCAAGACCCAAAAATCCCACTCTCTCAAATTGATGTCAGCAAAATCACAAGCATGAGAGGACTTTTTTATAACAGCCCACGCACAAATAAAGAATTTGAAGGCATTGAGCTTTGGGATGTAAGTAATGTCAAAGATATGAGCTTTATGTTTTTTGGCGCACAAAACTTCAATCAGCCCCTAAACTCTTGGAACACCTCCAATCTCACCAATGCAGAAGCAATGTTTGGGGACGCTTTTGTCTTCAACCAACCTCTAGATAAGTGGGATGTTAGCAAGGTAGCAAATATGACAGGAATGTTTTCTCACGCCCATAAGTTCAACCAATCTCTAAACTCTTGGGATGTTAGCAATGTCAAAAATATGTCGGGGATGTTTTTTGGTGCTAGCAATTTCAACCAACCTCTAGATAAGTGGGATGTTAGCAAGGTAGAAGATATGGAGCAAATGTTCTCAGGCGCACAAAACTTCAATCAGCCCCTAAACTCTTGGAACACCTCAAGCCTCAAAAAAATGCGCGCAATCTTTGAAGAAGCCTACACTTTCAATCAACCCATTGACAAATGGGATGTCAGTAAGGTTACATTAATGGATAGAGTTTTTGAAGAAGCCCGCTCTTTCAATCAGCCCCTAGATTCTTGGGATGTTGGTAATGTAATAAGCTTTGATGGGATGTTTTTTGGTGCCGAGAGCTTCAATCAACCTCTAAACTCTTGGAATGTTGCAAAGGCAATCATTATGGTAGATATGTTTTCCAAAGCCATAGCATTCAACCAACCCCTAGACAAATGGAATGTAAAAAATGTCGAAGATATGAGTTATATGTTTTTCAGAGCCACCTCCTTCAATCAACCCCTCAAAAATTGGGATGTAAAAAAAGTCCAAAATATGTCAGGGATGTTTTATGACGCACAAAACTTCAATCAACCCCTTGAAAAATGGGATGTGAGAAATGTCAAAAACATGCAAGCAATGTTCAAAGGTGCAAGTAGTTTCAACTCAGCACTAGAAGATTGGAATGTCAGCAATGTAGAAAATATGAGTCATATGTTTGAGAGAGCAATAAAATTTGATAAACCTCTAGAGAAGTGGAATGTAAGTAATGTCAAAAACATGCAAGCAATGTTTATGGGGGCAATCTCTTTTGATAGAGCCCTGCAAGATTGGGATGTATTTAATGTCAGAGATATGAGCGAAATGTTTAAAAATGCCACATCCTTCAATCGCTCTTTAAAAAAATGGGATGTGAGAAATGTTAAAACAATGAAAGCGATGTTTAAAGGTGCAAGTAGTTTTGAATATTCCCCATCCAAATGGTGGAATCTTGACTATAAAATCATCGACGAGATGATGAATCAAAGTGCTTGGGAGAAAAACCAATAAAAGCGCTCATTGCAGTCACTTTCTCAGCCCTTTTCTTTCTAGGGTGTTTAGATAAAGATAAAGGAGAAAAGATGAAAGAAACTTATGGAGTCACTACACTTGCAGGGGATAGGGTGGAATTTGATAAAGAAACAAATTTAATCATCCCTAATCCAAACGATGGCGAGAGAATCTTTAAAGAAGAAAAAGCAAAAATGCTCCTAGAAGTAGAGCAAATCCTCACCTCCTCCCCCTACTCTTCCTATACTCCTAGCTATCTTGATCCCAATCTTAACTCTCTTCAAGGAAAGAGGGATCAAGAGTATTTTTTAAATTGGAGAGAGCTTTATTTAAAAGAACCTACTAAAGGAAGTCTTGCTCCTTGGACTAAAGAAGAGAAAGAGTATTATCTTTCTTTGAAGAGTAAAAAAGAAAGATATATCTATCTAGTGCAAAGAAGTGGATTG
>NZ_JAJTNB010000016.1 GCF_021300655.1 Helicobacter kayseriensis | reverse complement strand
TAAAAAACTAAAAACAAAAATGAGGAGATTTTTGAAGCGAAGCGAAAAAAATCAGTCCAATTTTTGACTCTAAGTTTTGCTTTGTTTGAACTTTTTTATGTTGTTTTTTGAAGTTATTGCGAAGGTGTATATAAGTAGAAGGTGTATTGAAGGTGTCGGTGTCTTCAAAGTGCCTAAGATAGGGAACAAAATCACTTGAATTCTGACTTTTGTGATAGTAATTCGAACTTTTGTGATAGAAAAATGGGGGCAATTCTGACTTTTGTGATAGTAATTCTGACTTTTGTGATAGCTATTTTGATATTATTCTGACACAAACATAAAATGCAAGAATAACAGAGAGCACTATGAAAGAACTAGAAAATGGATTTACACGCAAAAAATCATCAGTAGGAAGTGAAATATCAACAGCCAAAACCAAGATGAGTGCTAATGAACTAAAAGTCTTTTATCAAGTATCTACGCTCATTGACAAAGACGATGATAAGTTTATGAAATACACAATCAGCGTAAAGGACTTTGTAGGCTCTTTGGGCTTCTCTCAAACAAATATCAAGGATACTAAGGATATTTGCAGAACTCTAGCTAAACAATGCTTTGAAATCCAAGAGGGGGATATATGGAGAGTTTATCCCATTTTTGCAGGGTTTGAATTTGATACAAAAGCTCAAATGATTGGCTTTGAGTTTAATGACAAAATGCGTCCATATCTCCTCAATCTCAAGCAATTTACAAAGATTGAGAATGTGGAATATATCAAGCAATTTGAGAGCAAATACGCAATCAGAATCTACGCACTCCTAAAAGACTACCGAAAAATGGCTTACAGAGATTTTGATATGGAAGACTTACATAAAATACTTCAGCTCCCAAAGAGCTACTTAGATTATGGACAATTCAAGAAAAGGGTTTTAGACCCTGCGATAGTAGAAATAAACGAAAAATCAGACCTTTTTATCTCCAAGATTGAAGAGATTAAAAAACAGCGTAAAAAAGTGCTTAGAATACGCATTCACTTTGAAAATAAAGCCACAAAAATTGCAGAAGACAAGATTAAATATCTTCTCAAATTCTATAAAGACAATAAAGAAGCCTTTGGCTATAAGGCATTCTTAGGCTTTAAATATGAGCAAGATGGGGTAATCAGGACAATAACAAGAATCCACCAAGAAAAAGAGAATAACTATCACGCCATTTATTGTGATCATAGCGACAATGTATCTTTTTCTTGCCATGATGGAAAAACATTCCTTAATCGTCTTTGCAATGGAATTCATAATGCGATTGAAATCGAAGCAGAGCAAGAGAAACAAACAAAACTAGATTTAATTGATTGGCAAGATGAGCAAGAGAGAATCAATGCTTATAAAGAGATTATGAGAAAGTGGATTGAAAAGAGACAGAAAGAAAGCGTGAGAGTTTAATGGAATACAACAGGAGAGTCAAAGCTCTTATTTCCGATCAAATAGAAAAATTTTTATATGAATAAACCTTCTCTTTTAACGAAAGCAAGGCCCAATAAAGTATTCTTGTTTGCCTTTTGAAAATTAATTTTGTATAGAAAGCTTGATTTTTATTTTATTTTTAATTATAATCTAGTGCGCTATAGTGGGTTTAATATGGTGTCTGTTTTTACAGCATCTCCCACCAATTTAGAGCATTTTTAAAACATCTTGCAGATCACCTCTTTTTATACATTCAACTAAAAAATCTTCAACTAAATTTGTTTTAATACCGAGTACCACCGACATTGTGTGCTTATTGTTTTTTTTGTCACTATAATAATGTATTGTTTTGGAACAGGCTGCGTACATTCTATCATTCTTTCCTTCTAATAAATTTTCTCCATGAAATGCTCTATTTCTTAATGAAATTAATAAATTTATGATTGCATTATTTTTAAAAAAATCATCTCTTAACGCCATCTTCTGAGAAGATTCTTTTCTTATTTTTCCATTATATTTTTCAAGATCCATGTCTGTTGTATCAAAAATAACAATTCTTTTTCTTTCAATTATTGGTTGCCAAAATCCAAAACTCATTTTTGAAATAAATAAACATCTTAATTCTCTTCTAAAATCAAAATTCTTATTTTTCAACTTTTTTTTTAAAATATAAATGATGCTTGAATGAATCTTAATATTTTCAAAAAGTTTTTTAAACTCCTTCGTCCTTATCTTTTTAATTCTCTTTTTTACCTCTAAAATCTTTTGAGTGTCTTGTGATTTTTCATCAAGAGCTTCAAAGATAAAAGACAGATCGACCTTATATTTTTCTGAAATTTCTTTTTCTATCCAATCATTTCCAAGTTTTTCGCACATTTTTATGTCAACTTGATTCCGTATAAAAACCTCCAATATTTGCAACATGGGTGTTATTTTTCTCACAAGTTTTAAATTATCAAAATACTCATCAATATTTTTATAACTCTCAAGCCTCTCTTTTGAAAAAGCTTTTTTTATAAAACTTTCATTCATATCTTTCTCCTACAAAATCCAATATTTCATCCTTCTTTCCATTAAAAAAATAAAGAAGATGTGTTGGATCGTTTTCATTTCTTTTGTTTTTGTTCTCAACAAGAATCGCATTCAGATTTCCGCTTATTCTCCCAATATAAAATATTTTTTCATTTTTTCTATTTTCCCATAAGCCCGTAATTAAAGTTCCTTCATTTTTTCTTTGCATTTTCATTCCTTAATAATTTTTTTGAATTATACATTGGGTATTAATTATTTATAATATTAATATTAGCTATTTTATTTAGCAAAATCAAGAAAATTTTTATAATTTCAAAGCTTATTTTGGAAATCACCCCACAAAACACTTTTAATTAATGTTGAGATTAAAGAATTACACAATAAGAGAAGAAGGTTTTATAGATGATAAGAGTGGAAAACTCAAAAATTATAAAAAGTCAATATGTATTACTTTTTCATAAGCGAACTTGTGAGCGATGAAACTCACGATATAATTTTGAGCCTAAGTGAAAAGTTATAGTAGTGAGCTCACTACTATAACTAAAGTTATAAGTGAGTTTTGGTTCGCAAGCTCACTCAAAAATCTAAGGAAAAAAATGCAAGAAAAAAACTTTGAGTTTGAGGAAGTGAGAGCAGGATATACCAAACAAGAAAAATCATCTTTTCTCTCAAACTCTCATTGTAGTTTTGATGGCTTGTATTTCAAAAGCAAACCTACCAATTCCATAAAAACAATCAAAGCCATTAAAGAATCTAGGGGATCATCAATCAACTTTCAAAAAGCAAGAAGCTATTCTTATTCTCACAACTTTAGAACAGAAGATGAGAAAAAAGAAGCCAAATATCTCTTGCCAAAGGAATATCATCAAGAGAATGAGTATTGGGCGTTAAGTGATGAGAATGGAGCAATAAAATCTCCCAAAGAAATCTTCTTAGAACAAGTAAGAAGCACAAAACGTAAGGGTGGAGCTAATCCAAAGTTTGAAAATGCACACAGAGAAGCAGTCATCAATCTTAACTCTAACCACACAATGGAAGATTTACATAAAGTCAAAAAACATCTTGAGAACAAATATAAATTTATTTGCTGTGCAATAACAATCCATAGAGATGAGGGATATTTAGAAGAAATTAAAGGGAAAAAAATCCCAAAATATAACTACCATGCCCACCTCAATTTCATCACTTATGCCAATGGAAAACAACAATGGAATTTCAATAAACGCAGACTCTCTGAAATGCAAAGTGAAATTGCTCAAATTCTAGGAATGGAGCGAGGACAAGAACGCTCAAAAAAGAAGCGTTTGGCTCATCAACATTATCGTTATGTCAAGGAGCAAGAAACACTTAAAAACAAAGAAGCAGAAGTACGAGAACAATCTATCACACAAGAGAAAAAACAATCATTCTTTAGCTCTCTCTTTGGCAAAAAAGACAACATTAGTACTTCAAAACGCAAGAAAATCGCTCAATTCTATGTCGAAATAATAAAAAACAAAGGTTTTAAGGCTCAAGATTTTAAAGCAGTGCGTGGAATAGCTCAAGATCAAGATTTTAAAAGTGAAGAGCAAATTAAAAAAGAAATCATTGATTATCTCGCACAGAGAAACAAGGAGCTTAAACTCAAAACAACGCTCAAAGAGTGCATTAACTCAATCACCAAAGAAAACAAAAAACTCAAGAGAGAAATTCAGCAAAACGCCATCGACAGAGAAGAGCTAAGAATCTTAAAAGCACAAAATATCAATACTTGGAAGATTGTCGAAGAAAAAGAACAAAAAATCAAAACACTCCAAGATTTAAATATCGCCGCCAAAGAGAGCGAAAGAACCACAAATCAAACGACAATCATCAAACGGCCCCTAAATGAAGATGAAAAAAATCAAATTATCGCTCCATTAAAAAAAGAAAATGAAGAATTAGTCAAAAAGAACACAGAATTAGCCATAGAATTAAAAAACGCACTTCAAACAATACAAAACCTTAAGAATGAAATAAAATCGATTTTAGAGCCAAATAAAAGTAAAAGAATAAGTCCTCAAAGAAGAGCGGAACTTGAAAAACAAAATGGGAGAGGGAGATGAACTTACTAGACTTTATGCTCAAATCATCAGAATATATGCAAGATTATTTAGTCAGAATGACACATCACAGCACAGCTATTGAGGGAAACACACTCACTCAAGAGCAAACAGCTTCAATTCTTTTAAGTGGAGTGATCACAGGCAATGTTTTAGAAAGAGAGTTTTACGAAGTTAAAAACTACAAAAAAGTGATGCCATTTATTTTACAAAGCATTCAAGATGAACAAAAACTCACCACTCAACTCATTAAAGAGATCCATGCCCTTACAATGGAAAATCTTCTTGATAATGCAGGAAGCTTTAAAACAATACAAAACCTCATTGTGGGAGCAGATTTTGAAACAACAAAACCTTATCTTGTCCCAACAAGAATCCATGAGCTTTGCGATAATTTAGATTATCAACTTCAAAATGCAAAAGATGATGATGAAAAATTAAAAATAATCCTCAAAACACACTTTGATTTTGAAAGAATTCACCCATTTAGCGATGGAAACGGAAGAACGGGGCGATTGCTTATTTTTTATTCTTGTTTGCAAGAAAACATTCTTCCGCCCATCATTCAAAAAGAAGATAAAAACCTTTACATTGCCATTCTAAGGGAAGAAAAGCTTGATGATTTTGTTGCACTCGCAAAACAAATTCAAGCTAAAGAACAAGAGAGAATGGAGATTTTTAAGCAAAATATTAGGCAAAACACTCAAAAACTATCACCTCAAAGAAGAGTGGAACTTGAAAAACAAAATGGGAGAGGGAGATAATTCTCCCTTTATTTTTTTACCCTTACTTCTCTCATCAACCAAAAGACTATCCATTGCAAAAGTGATTAAAAAAAGGCTTTGCCTTGCTTATAGGCCTCAAAACAAACTCACCTTAACTACAAGGGAAGAAAACTATTGTAATAAGTTCTTAGTAACCGAG
>NZ_JAJTNB010000015.1 GCF_021300655.1 Helicobacter kayseriensis | reverse complement strand
TATTTGTTTTTGTTTGCACGATCATATGTTTTGTTTTCTTGCTTCAGACGATTACCCCACTCTTTACTCAACTCTTTTTAGAAAACCAGCTAGAACTCCCTATCTATACACAAATTCTTATTTCTCTTCACGAGAAGCTCTCTCAATATGGCGCTTTTATTTTATTTTTTCTTTTTCTTTCTTTGATTTTTATCTTCTTTCAAATCAAATCCAAAGGTTTTCTTTATCAATCCCTCCTTTCTTTATTGCTCTCTCTTCCTTTATTTGGAAAAATAACCTTGCGAACATATTTATATCAGTATTGCTTCACCCTCTCTCTTCTAATACAAGCAGGAATAGATCTCCTCTCAAGCGTTTTGCTCGCTCAACAAAGCATCTCATCTCAAAGCATTCGCCATAAACTTTCTCAGATTCACAACTCTCTTCTCAATGGAAAATCCTTCTATGAAGGAGCAAAAATATGTAAATTATTTGACTCTCTCACCTTAAGCCTGATTGTTGCAGCCCAAAAGGGAGAGAACTTTTCTCAAGTCCTTCATACCTGTGCCATTTATTATAAAAACCAAAACAAGGATACCCTAGATTTTATGATTGCCCTCATTGAACCCCTCTTTACCTGTCTGCTTGGTATATTTGTCCTTCTTCTTGCCTTGGGGATTTTTATGCCCATTTGGAATCTTTCATAATAAGCGTCATATTTTCACATCTCATCTTCTCACTCCCCTTTTTCTATCTTTTAAAACAACAATATCACCCTATCCTCCTCACAAAAGCTTCCCTTCCTATTTATAACCCCACTCTTTCTTTTGATCAATACTCGCAAACTCCAATCATCTATCCACGATTAAATCCACACACCACCATTACTATCATTATCACCACCACTATCATCACAATCACCATCATCACCATTGCCATCATCACAACACTAAAACAACATCAAAGATTTTTTCAAAAGATTTAAAAGCAAAAATATTGATTATCACATTAACAGTAAAACCATAAAAATCACCGATACTTTATTGACATCACACCAATAGCATCCAAAAAGTCATTGATTTTAAAAAAGATCATTTAACCCTGCAATCAAGCTCTACTTTTACCCCAGAATGAAACTATCCATAAAGCCCTACAAATAGAACATTCTCTAAATACGCTTTATGCTTCATTGAAATATGATTTAATGAGGTTTTAATCCTTGGAAGAATGTGTGGAGTGATCAATTAAAATGATGTGAGATTTTACACCTAAAATCAAAGTCAAAAACTACCTCACTTTGATTTCATTTGCAAACTCACTTTGATTTTAAAAGCGGTTTGCAGAAAACAAGACTCAAACCTCTCAACCCCTCATTTCAAAAAAGAACTTAAAAATACTTTGATCTGACTTAAAATCATCATCCAATATAAATCCAATAATAAGAATTGCCTTAAAAAATAAAACACTCTTAAAAATAAATTTTAGAGAGATATAAAAACAAATTTGTAGCCATAAGATAAATGCAATAATTGCTAAATATTGAGCCAAACCTATATAGCCATTCAAGTTACTGCTAATCCTTTGGAGACTTGAAAAGCAAACCAATCCTCAAGAGCTTTAAAATAAATCAATTCATCTTTTTTAAAAGAGACACAAAAGCTTTACACATAAAAATAAAAAACTTTTAAAAAAATAGAAGAGTTTTAATTTATAAAGCGAAAGAAATAAAAATAATGATTTAAAAGAAGTTTAAGAAGAAATCCCAACCCTGCATCGACCTACATTCCCACATCTGAAAGATGCAGTATCATCAGCGATGAGGAGCTTAACTTCCAGGTTCGGAATGGAGCTGGGTGTTTCCTCCTCTCTATAGACACAGGGAAAAGGGAAGAAAAGATAAGCTCTTATCCTTTATTCCCTTTTCTTAAAGGCGATATTGTATCTTGTTTCTAGCCCTGATTTTAAGAAAGTTTTTTGATCAATTTCTCAATCTCTTTTAACTTTCTTTTTTAGTAATAAGCATACACTCAATAAGGCAGTGAAGACATCATTGATTAGCATTTATCTTCATTTGAATAAAAATAAGCCAAACGGTCTATTAGTATTGGTCAGCTAAATGTATTACTACACTTACACATCCAACCTATCAAGCAAGTAGTCTTCTTGCGACCTTCAGGGAAAGTTTATCTTAGAGTTGGCTTCCCGCTTAGATGCTTTCAGCGGTTATCACATCCATGCGTAGCTACCCAGCGATGCTCTTGGCAGAACAACTGGTACACTAGTGGCATGTCCATCCCGGTCCTCTCGTACTAGGGACAGCTCTCCTCAACTTTCCTACGCCCACGGCAGATAGGGACCGAACTGTCTCACGACGTTCTGAACCCAGCTCGCGTACCGCTTTAAATGGCGAACAGCCATACCCTTGGGACCTGCTCCAGCCCCAGGATGCGATGAGCCGACATCGAGGTGCCAAACCTCCCCGTCGATGTGAGCTCTTGGGGGAGATCAGCCTGTTATCCCCGGGGTACCTTTTATCCTTTGAGCGATGGCCCTTCCACACAGAACCACCGGATCACTATGACCGACTTTCGTCTCTGCTCGACTTGTTTGTCTTACAGTCAGGCTGGCTTATGCCATTACACTCAACTTGCGATTTCCAACCGCAATGAGCCAACCTTTGCAAGCCTCCGTTACTTTTTAGGAGGCGACCGCCCCAGTCAAACTACCCACCAGACATTGTCCTGCTTGAGGATAACTCAAGCCAGTTAGCAGACAGAAACATTAAGGGTGGTATCTCAAGGATGGCTCCATCTCCACCGGAGTGAAGATTTCAAAGCCTCCCACCTATCCTGCGCATAATGCTCCCATCGGCAGTGTCAAGCTGTAGTAAAGGTCCACGGGGTCTTTCCGTCTTGCCGCGGGTAGGAGGAATTTTCACCTCCACTACAATTTCACTGAATCCCTGGTTGAGACAGCTCCCATCTCGTTACGCCATTCATGCAGGTCGGTATTTAACCGACAAGGAATTTCGCTACCTTAGGACCGTTATAGTTACGGCCGCCGTTTACTCGGGCTTCAATTCAAAGCTTCACCTTTCGGCTGACTAATCCTCTTAACCTTCGAGCACCGGGCAGGCGTCACACCTTATACTTCCTCTTACGAGTTTGCAAAGTGCTGTGTTTTTGGTAAACAGTCGGGAGGGACTCTTTGCTGAGACCTACTTGCGTAGGCACACCTTATCGCGAACTTACGGTGCTAGTTTGCAGAGTTCCTTAACCAGAGTTCTTTCACGCGCCTTAGAATACTCATCTCATCTACCTGTGTCGGTTTACGGTACGGGCAACATTAGCTAAACTTAGAAGCTTTTCTTGGCACGACGGTATCAGTGATTCTCTCTTCCATCCGAAGACTTCAAAGAGCCTGTCAGGCTTGTGATACAGGAGCGGATTTGCCAATCTCCCAACTTACACCTTTCGACCAACTATTCCATCAGTTGGCTCACCTAACCCTATGCGTCCCTCCATCGCACACTAATGTTGGTATAGGAATATTAACCTATTTGCCATCGCCTACCCCTTTCGGACTCGGCTTAGGACCCGACTAACCCTACGATGACGAGCATCGCGTAGGAAACCTTAGACTTACGGCGAATATGATTCTCACATATTTTATCGCTACTCATTCCTGCATGCTCACTTCGCATCGCTCCAGCACTCCTTACCGGTATACCTTCAACGCAGATACGAACGCTCTCCTACCACTGTGCTAAGCACAATCTACAACTTCGGTGTCTATCTTAGCCCCGTTATATTTTCAGCGCGCAATCACTAGACCAGTGAGCTGTTACGCTTTCTTTAAAGGATGGCTGCTTCTAAGCCAACCTCCTGGTTGTCTAAGTAACTGTACATCTTTTTCCACTCAGAATAGAACTTTGGGACCTTAGTTGGTAGTCTGGGTTGTTCCCCTCTTGACGATTGATTTTATCACCCACCGCCTGACTCCCAAGATACGGTAATAGGTATTCGAAGTTTGACAGGGTTTGGTACCGCGGTGAGCAGCCCTAGCCCAATCAGAGCTCTACCCCCTATTACTATCACTTGAGGCTATACCTAAATATATTTCGGAGAGAACCAGCTATCACTGAGTTTGTTTGGCCTTTCACCCCTATCCACAGCTCATCCCAACCCGTTTCAATGGGTACGAGTTCAGTCCTCCATAAGCTATTACACTTACTTCAACTTGGCCATGGATAGATCACTCAGCTTCGGGTCTGCAGCATCTGACTAATCGCCCTTTCAGACTCGCTTTCGCTACGGCTTCGCGTTTGCTTAACCTCGCCAGATACCACAACTCGCAGGATCATTATGCAAAAGGCAGTCCGTCACCCTGATAAATCATAGGGCTCCGAATGATTGTAGGCAGATGGTTTCAGGTTCTATTTCACTCCGCTCACTGCGGTTCTTTTCACCTTTCCCTCACGGTACTTGTTCGCTATCGGTCAAAGAGTAGTATTTAGGGTTGGAGAGTGGTCTCCCCTGCTTCAGCCCGGATTTCACGTGTCCTGGCCTACTCTGGATCCTGCTACCTAGAAATAATCTTTCGTATACGGGGCTATCACCCTGTGTCGCTAACCTTTCCAGATTATTCTACTAGATTATTTCAGTGGATGTTGCAGTCCTCAACCCCGAGTGCAAGCACTCGGTTTGCCCTCTTCCCCGTTCGCTCGCCGCTACTAGGAGAATCTCGTTTGATTTCTTTTCCTCTAGGTACTGAGATGTTTCACTTCCCTAGGTTCGCTCCATTTAAGGTAATACATATCTCTATGTATTGGGTTGCCCCATTCGGAAATCTACGGATCAAAGCTTCTTGACAGCTCCCCGTAGCTTATCGCAGTCTAGTACGTCCTTCATCGCCTCTCTTTGCCAAGGCATCCACCATCTGCCCTTAAAAGCTTATTTTCATATGCTTTCAAGTTTAATAAAACTGCTTATGAATCAATGATTTTCTAAGTCTCACTGCCTTATTGAATGTATCTACAATCAATAAAAACAGAGTTTATTGTAGTCTTATTACTATAGGCTATTAACAATGATAAATCAAATAACACTTAGACTTAAAGTCTAATGTAAGCCTTTATCTCATAAACACTTACATTAGACTTTTTAAAAACTTTCTTTTCATCAAAGAATGGTGGAGAATAGCGGGATCGAACCGCTGACCTCCTGCGTGCAAAGCAGGCGCTCTCCCAGCTGAGCTAATTCCCCTATGGTGGGCTTAGGAGGACTCGAACCTCCGACCTCACCCTTATCAGGGGTGCGCTCTAACCACCTGAGCTATAAGCCCGCATGCACCAAAGATAAATAATCTCTGAAGACTAAGCAAAAGATGTCAAGTTGAAGCAAGATAAATGAATATCTGCTTATTTCTCTTGAAAGGAGGTGATCCAACCGCAGGTTCACCTACGGTTACCTTGTTACGACTTCACCCCAGTCGCTGCATCCGCCGTGGACGGTAGCCAGTTTAGCATCCCGGCTTAAGGCGAATACAACTCCCATGGTGTGACGGGCGGTGAGTACAAGACCCGGGAACGTATTCACCGTGACATGGCTGATTCACGATTACTAGCGATTCCAGCTTCATGTAGTCGAGTTGCAGACTACAATCCGAACTGAGAGATGTTTTTGAGATTTGCTCCACCTCGCGGTATTGCTTCTCTTTGTGCATCCCATTGTAGCACGTGTGTAGCCCTAGGCGTAAGGGCCATGATGACTTGACGTCGTCCTCACCTTCCTCCTCCTTACGAAGGCAGTCTCCTTAGAGTGCTCAGCCGAACTGCTAGCAACTAAGGACGAGGGTTGCGCTCGTTGCGGGACTTAACCCAACATCTCACGACACGAGCTGACGACAGCCGTGCAGCACCTGTTTTCAAGCTCCCCGAAGGGCACTCCCATATCTCTATAGGATTCTATCAATGTCAAGCCTAGGTAAGGTTCTTCGCGTATCTTCGAATTAAACCACATGCTCCACCGCTTGTGCGGGTCCCCGTCTATTCCTTTGAGTTTTAATCTTGCGACCGTACTCCCCAGGCGGAATGCTTAATGCGTTAGCTGCATTACTGCAGAGACAAGCTCCACAACAACTAGCATTCATCGTTTAGGGCGTGGACTACCAGGGTATCTAATCCTGTTTGCTCCCCACGCTTTCGCGCATCAGCGTCAGTAATGTTCCAGCAGGTCGCCTTCGCAATGAGTATTCCTCTTGATCTCTACGGATTTTACCCCTACACCAAGAATTCCACCTACCTCTCCCATACTCTAGAATAACAGTTTCAAATGCAGTTCTATGGTTAAGCCATAGGATTTCACATCTGACTTATTATCCCGCCTACGCGCTCTTTACGCCCAGTGATTCCGAGTAACGCTTGCACCCTCCGTATTACCGCGGCTGCTGGCACGGAGTTAGCCGGTGCTTATTCGTTAGATACCGTCATAATCTTCTCTAACAAAAGGAGTTTACAATCCTAAAACCTTCATCCTCCACGCGGCGTTGCTGCTTCAGGCTTTCGCCCATTGAGCAATATTCCCTACTGCTGCCTCCCGTAGGAGTCTGGACCGTGTCTCAGTTCCAGTGTGTCCGTTCACCCTCTCAGGCCGGATACCCGTCATAGCCTTGGTGAGCCATTACCTCACCAACAAGCTGATAGGACATAGGCTGATCCCATAGCGAAAAACTTTCCCTCGTAAGGAGTATCTAGTATTAATCACCGTTTCCAGTGGCTATCCCAGACTATGGGGCACATAACCTATGCATTACTCACCCGTGCGCCACTAATCCACTTCTAGCAAGCTAAAAGCTTCATCGTTCGACTTGCATGTATTAGGCACGCCGCCAGCGTTCACTCTGAGCCAGGATCAAACTCTCCATAAAAAATAGATTTGTTTGTCCTAAAACTCTGTTATGTCAGAAATCACAAGTTATAACTTCAATATAGAATAAATCTATACGGGTTATAAGAGTTGTAAATATTAGACATCAGAATATTAAGTTGTTTGTTTTCAATTTTAAGTCTTGAAAGACTTTACACTCAACATTCTTTTGCTTAGTTTTCAAAGATCATTATCTAAAATTATTTGATTTAAAGCTCAGTTTTTAAACTAATCTAAATCATCAATAAAAATAAATAGAACACACCAAACAAAGCAAGAACTCAAACCCGAGAAGACAATAAGACTTTCAACCCTTAGATTGAAAGATAAAGCCAAATTCTCTGGAGATTTAAAGCGTCTCACCGATTGGGAAGTGGAATAATACACTAAAAAAATGAAAAATTTACAAAAAATTTTAAAAAATTAATATTTTTTGCAAAAAATCAAGATTTTTGGGAACTGGGAACTGGGAACTGGGAACTGGGAACTGGGAACTGGGAACTGGGAACTGGGAACT
>NZ_JAJTNB010000014.1 GCF_021300655.1 Helicobacter kayseriensis | reverse complement strand
ATGAAGCTAGGAAAATAAAGACAATCCACTTAAAAGATATTTCACTAAGTAGAAGCAATTCCTGCTTCTACTTAAACCCAAAAGCTTCTTTGCTCCCCAAAAATGATAGATCAAAGAATAAAAGAGCAAAAGATTGGATTGAGAGTAAAAACTAAAAACTAAAGAGCAAAGAGCAAAGGATACAAAACTAAAGAGTATAGGTCTCAAAAGATCGACAAAATGGGGATGGAATAAAAGCGGGGAATTTAAAACACACATAAAAAACAAATGGAGCGGGGGAATCTTTCTAAATCATTTGTTTAGAAAGATAACCGCATATTGATCGATCATCGTGGCATAGGTCACTATCTTCTTAGATTCTTGGTGTCTTTGATTTTTGTCTCATCGAGTTAAATACAACGATGAGAGAACTAGCACTCATGCTAAGGGCTGCAAAAATTGGAGAGATATGACCAAGAATCGCTAGAGGAATAGTTAGAGTATTGTAAAAGAGAGAAAAGTAGATATTGGTTTTGATCGTTTTATAAGTATTTTGAGCGATTTTGATGGCTTTATGGATCCCTGTGAGTTTATCTTGAAGAAGGATGATGTCACTACTTTGAAGCGCTAAATCGCTTTTGTCTGCCATCGTGATACTGACTTGAGCTTTTTGCAAAGCAAGAGAATCATTGATCCCATCCCCAATCATTGCTACTTTTTTTCCTTGTGCTTGAAGAGAGGTGATGATATTGGCTTTGTCTATAGGGGTTTGTTTGGCATAGTAGGCTGAGATTTGAAGTTCTTGAGCGATTCTTGAGACTTCATTTTCCTCATCACCGCTGACAATCATGAGATCAATGTTTTGTTTTTGGAGGTTTTGGATCAGATCTTTTGCATGCGGTTTGAGTGTGTCTTGTAAGAAAAAGATGCTTATAAGTTGCCCATTTAGTGCAAAAGCAAAGAGGCTTCCAGAGTGTTTTTCAAAAGTGGGCATGGGGATTTTGAGGGAGCGTAAAAACTCTAAGTGCCCACCCACCAATTCTCCTAATGGAGAGCTAGCCTTGATGCCTTGAGATGGAATGTGCTCAAAGGTTGTGATTTCATAGGGAGAAGAAGTTTTGGGAAGTGAGGCGAGTATCCCTTTTGCGATTGGATGAAGATCTTTGCTGAGAAATGCTTGAAGAAGAAGCGGATCGTAGGGGTGAAAGTGGATTTGATGGATGAGTTTAGGTTCGCCTTGAGTGAGCGTTCCTGTCTTGTCGATACAGAGGGTGTCAATTTTGGCAAGAGTTTCGAGGTGACGCCCTTTTTTGAAAATGATTCCTTGCATATAGGCTTGTGTTAAGCCTGTGATGTTGGCAATAGGTGTGGCAAGTGCTAGAGCACAAGGGCAGGCGATAATGATAATGCTTACAGCGATTTTGAGCGTTTCATCAAGGGGGAGATGAAGAGAGAAAAAATAAACACAAAAAGTAAGCAATGCCACAAGCAACACGCTTTGAGAGAATCTTGAAGAAATCGCATTTGCCATTTCTTGGATGCGGGGTTTGGAATGTTGGGATTGTTGGACAAGTTCGATAAGCGTGCTTAGCGTGCTTTGCTCAAAGCTGTGTGTTGTGCGATAAAGGATATTATGCGTAAGATTGATGCTTCCTGAAAGAAGGATATCTCCTTTTTTCTTGGCAATAGGCTTAGATTCTCCGCTCAAAGAGGACTCATCAACAAGAGCATAGGGAGATTGAAGGATGCCATCAATGATAATCTTTTCTCCCACAAGGACTTCAACTTCACTTCCAATAGAGACTGATTGAGGAGGGAGGAGCTTGTCTCCAACGCGAACAGATTGAGGGATTTGAAGCGAAAGATTCTGTAGTGTTTCTCCTGCTGTCTCTTTGGCTTTGTTTTCTAGAAATTTTCCCAAAAGCACAAAGGTGAGAATCATACTCACAGACTCAAAATAACTCTCATGTCCAATAAGTGAGGCATAGATTGAGTATAAATAAGTCATCAAACTTCCGCTAAATACGAGCAAGTCCATCCCTACACGTTTAGCTTTTAGTCCTTTAAAAGCACTGAGATAAAACACGCTTCCGCTGAAAAAAACAACAGGTGTGCAAAGCAAGAATGAGGCGGAATTGAGCAGAAGTGAGTATTCTTGGGCTATTCCTTGAAAATAGCCACTATATTGTGCGATTGCGATCCACATGATATTCATTGTGCAAAAAATTGCAACAATAAGTTTTGTGAAAAAGAGCTGTTTTTCTTCTTTGGCCTTTTGTTCCATTTGTTCGCCTACGCTCACCTCATATCCCAAAGAGTAGATTGTTTGGATGATTTGGCTGAGATTGATTTTGTTGGGATTCCAAACAATTGTTGCACGATGATTGGTATAGTTGATATGTGCTTCAATAACTCCTTCAAGCTTGTTGAGCATTGTTTCATTGAGCCAGATACAGGCAGAACAATGGATGTTGTGTATGAGGATTGTAATTTGGGATCGATCGGAGGTAGAGCGAATGTATTTTTGTTGAAAGGCTTGGGAGTCATAATAGTCATAATTTGAGAGGTTGTGGATAGGCGGAGTTAGCGTTGTGCCTTGAAGTTTGTCATAAAATGCTTGAGTATGGCAATCCTTTAAAAGGTAATAAACGCTTTTGCATCCATTGCAACAAAAATAGAGAGTTTTTCCCTCATCAACGCACTCTTGAAGTGCGTCAATGGAAAAGGAGTTTTGACAATGGCTACACTTTTGCACTATTTTTTGATGATATGTTCAAAGGGAACAGATTGAATGCCTGCTTTTGCAACATCTTCATTATTTTTTTGAATCAGATCGATGTTTTTTGTTTTGTCTTTTGGAGTGAGCTTGTATTCTGGGTTGTAAATTTCTCGCATAATTTTAAGTTTTTGAGAATCGCTTTTAATGCTTGCAAGCTTGTCATAAATCAACTTTGCTTTATAAGCTGATTCTTCACCTAAGAAAGAAACGAGCAAGATCTTAACATCTCCATCTTTGAGCTTCTTCTCAATCTCTCCCAATTCTTTTCGGCATCCTGGGCATCTAGGATCTGAAACAAGATAGTAAGTTTGTTTTGGATTTTTTGCTGTTGATTTGAGAGAGATCAAGCGATCATTTGCTAGAGAAGAGAAAAATTGATTTAAGACCTCAGGTTTTGGTGGCTCGACTTTGGGCTGTGTTGTTTGATAGGCTTCAGCCAAGATCATAAGATCTTTGTCGCTTTTGGACAAAAAGACATTAGAAAGACCAATGATGATGTTTCCATCTTGCGTCCCTAAAACCGCGATTTCTGTTTTGTCCTTTTTGTCATTGAGGATAATGACTTTTAGATCTTTGCTTCCATCTAGATCAAAAACATCTTTGACTTCAATCTCTCTCTGGGTTTTTTGGCTGACAAATTTGCTTACTTTGTCTTTGAAGTCTTGGTTGGATGCGATTGCAAGAGATGCAATCGCAAAGAAAATTAAAGCTATTTTTTTCATCATTTCTCCTTTTTGCAAAAAATCATTCTACTGAAAAATCCATTTAGCTCAGGTTGCTTTGGATAAGGTCATTGAGTTTGGCGCAGAACTCTTTTGCATCTCCTAAATTTCCATTTTCAAGTAGTTTTGCATTGCCATAAAGAAGTGTGATGAAAGTTTTTTGTTTTTCTTGATCTTTGATCTCTTTGAGTTTTTGAATAATGGGGTGGGAGATATTGAGCTCAAGTATCTTTTCATCAGGCATTTTTTGGCCCATTTGTGCCATGAGGTTTGTCATCATTGGATTGCTTGCTTGTGAAAGTAGACAAAGAGGAGAATCGATATTTTGTGTCAATTTGATCTCTTTCACTTCGCTTGGGAGATGATTTTTGAAAACTTCTATGAGAGATTCAAATTCTTTTTTTGTCTCATCATTGATTTCTTCTTGAACTTCACTTAGAGCTTCTGTCGAAGTGATATCTCTAAGAGGAATTTTGTCAAACTCTCCGACATTTGGCATCACAAACGAATCAACTTCTTCTGCCAAGAGCAGGACATCAAAGCCTTTTTTGGTGTATTTTTCAAGCGTAGGAGAGTTTTTGAGGACTTCCAAATCATTGCCCAAAAGGTAGTAGATGCTCTTTTGGTCTTTTGCCATTGCTTCTTTGTAGGCTTTGAGGGAGATTTTTTGATTTTGTTTAAGAGAATGGAATCTTAAAAGCTCTAGGATCTTTTCTTTGTTTTCAAAATCGCTATAAAGTCCTTCTTTGAGCACATTTCCAAATTGAGATTCAAAATCTTTGTATTTTTCTTCATCTTTGGCAAGCGTTGCGATTTCGCTTAGGATTTTTTTGGTAGATGCGGATTTAATGGTGGAGAGAATCTTGTTTTGTTGGATGATTTCTCGACTAACATTAAGAGGTAGATCTTCTGTATCTACGATACCTTTTACAAAACGCAAGTAAGTTGGAAGAAGCTCTTTGTCATCATCTGTGATAAAAACGCGTTTGACATAAAGCTTCACTCCTGATTTGTAATCGACTCGATAAAGGTCAAAGGGTGCTTTGCTGGGGATATAAAAAAGAGTGGTGTATTCTAAGTTTCCTTCAACTTTTGTGTGAATCCAAGCCATTGGATCATTAGAATCATGAGTGAGGGATTTGTAGAATTCTTTGTAATCTTCTTCTTTTAGCTCACTTTTGGCACATTTCCATAGAGCTTTTGCAGAATTGACTTGTTCGTTTTTCTCTTCAATGATTTCTTCTTTTTTGCCTTCTTTTTCTTCTGTTTTGGTCTCTGTATATTTCAAAAAGATAGGGAAAGCAATATGATCAGAGTATTTATCGATGATGCTTTTTAAATCCCATTTGGAGGCAAAATGCTTGTCTTCTTCTTTGAGGTAAAGCGTGATTTCTGTTCCATTTTCTTCCTTGATGCAGTGAGTGATCTCAAACTCTCCCTTTCCATCGCTCACCCATGCATAAGCCTTGTCTTCTCCTGCTTTTTTGCTTTGTACAACGATTTTTTCTGCCACCATAAAGGCTGAGTAAAATCCAACACCAAATTGCCCAATGAGTGCAGAATCTTTCTTCTTATCTCCGCTCAAAGATTCCAAAAAGCTTTTTGTCCCAGATTTTGCAATCGTTCCAAGATGATCGATGAGATCTTGCTCATTCATCCCGATTCCATTATCAGCAATCGTGATACTTTTATTTTCTTCAAAGCTGATTGTGATCGAGGGGGAGAAGGGGAAGTTTTTGTATTTTTCATCTGTAAGTGTGAGGTAATTGAGTTTGTCAAGAGCATCAGAAGCGTTGCTGATAAGCTCACGCAAGAAAATCTCTTTGTTGGAATAAAGAGAGTGAATCATAAGATCTAATAATTGTGTGATCTGAGTTTGAAAGGTATGTTTTGCCATTAAATCATCCTTTTTGATTGTAGATTTTAGTGAGATGGAATTTTATAACAAATCTTATAATTGCTTAGAAATATCAAATTGATCTTAAGAGTTTGTATTAGAGGAATAGTAAGATGATTAAGTTTTTGGATTTGCAGTCTCAATATCAAGGCATTAAAGACCAAATCAATGAGATTGTATTGGAGATTTTAGAAAAAGGGGCATTTGTGGGTGGGGAGTATGTGGAGCGTTTTGAGAGAGAATTCGCACAAGAATTGGGAATCAAATATGCATTGGGGGTGGGAAATGGAACAGATGCCATTGAGCTTGCTTTAAAGGCCCTTGATCTCCCACTTGGAAGTGAAGTCATCTTGCCTGTGAATACATTTTTTGGATCTTTGGAGGGGATTGTCAATGCGGGATTAAAACCTGTATTTGTGGATTGTGGAGAAGATTATTGCATTGATGTGAAAAAAATTGAATCAAAAATAACCCATAGGACTTCTGCCATTATGCCTGTGCATTTGTATGGAAGGGTTTGTGAGATGGAACCAATCCTTAAGCTTTCTAGGCAATATGGGTTGAAAGTGATTGAGGATTGTGCGCAAAGTTATGGGGCTGAGATAGAAGTTTTTGGAGAGAAAAAATATGCAGGCAATATTGGAGATGTGGGATGCTTTAGTTTTTATCCTGGGAAGAATCTAGGAGCCTATGGAGATGGTGGGGCGATTACAACATCTTGTGATGAGGTTTTTGAGCGTGCTAGATCTTTGGCAAATCATGGACGAGGGAAGAGTAAGTATGAGCATTTGCGTATTGGGCGTAATTCAAGATTGGATGGGATTCAGGCTGGAATTTTGAGTGTAAAGCTTGGGCACATCAAACGATGGAATGAGATTAGGCGTGAGAATGCAAGGCTTTATCATCGATATTTGGAAGGATTGGATGAGTTTTTGGTATTGCCTGTTTTGGATCAATGGGAAAGGAGTGTTTGGCATCTTTATGTCGTGCGATTGAAGCAGAGAAACAAACGCAAAGCCTTTATGGAGTTTTTGCACACTCATGGCGTGGAATGCGGGATTCACTATCCTGTTCCTTTGAGTCAAGAAGAGGAATTTAGGGCAAAACAATGGAGTGAGGATATCGTGTCTTTGCCTATGGGAGAGCATCTTGGGGAAGAGGAAATTTCTAGAGTGGCAGATCTGATAAAACAATTTATTAGACAAGATTTGATGCGTTAAAATTCCGATTTGGATGGATTGTATGCGGAGGTTTTATGTTTAAAAGTATTGTTTGGAAAACAACCCTTCTGACTGGTTTATTGGCATTGATCGGTTTTGCAAGTTTTTCTTTTGTGTCCTATCAAGAGGCAAAAAATCAAATTTTTAATGTCATTATTGAAAATCAAAGACAGAAAGTCAATAACAATAAGGTTTTTATTACAAATCAGATCGATCGTGTGCAAGAAGAATTTCAAAAATTTTTGAAAAATATGACACCTGAAGTATTTGAAAGCCCCAAACTTTTGGAGAGCTTGCTTGTTGCTTTTTTTGATGCCTCTGATTTAAGCAGTGTATTTTTTGGATTTGCTGATAATGGACGCGCTCTTGTTGTGAGTCAGGATAAACAAAAGCCTCATTATCTCACAATGGAAAAAGATGGGTTTGATGCAAGAAAGCGTGAGTGGTATAAAGCAGCGATCCAAAACAAAAAGGGCAACATAGGACGAGCTTATGTTGATTTATACACAAAAGAAGTCGTGATCAGTGTGGCTTTTCCTTTTGTGATCAATGGGCAATTAGTCGGTGTGCTTGGTGGGGATTTGCCTCTTAAGAAGATTCGAGAAGAGCTTTCCAAAAGCAAAATGTCTCCCAATTCTTATGATTTTTTGATTGATGATCGGAATTTTTTGATCGTATATCCCAAAGCAGAACTTCTGCTAAAAGATCATGATGGGGTGAGGGGATTGGTTGAGACTTATAAAAAGGTGGGGGATAGTGTGCCTTTTAGATATAGCGCTACAGGAGGATCTGCACTTGGAAAAATGTGCTCCTCTTTGCCACAAACAGGATGGCTTGTGTGTTCTTCTTTGGCTGAAGATGATTATGCATCAAGATTAGATGCATTGTTTGAAAAGCAAATTTTTCTCACAATTGTTTTTGTTTTGCTTGTAGGGATCATTCTTTTCTTTGCAATCCGTTATTTGCTTGATCCTATCAAGATGATCCAAAATGGACTTTTGTCCTTTTTTTCGTATTTGAGTGGAAAAACAAAAAGAGCCTCTTTGATTTATCTAGATTCCAAAGATGAATTTGGGGTGATGGCGGATATGATCAATCAAAATATTCAAAATATCCAATCACAAATTCAAGCTGACCATGCGTTGATCCTTGAGGCAAAAGATGTAGCCAATAAGGTGCGAATGGGAGATTATGATACAAATATTAAGCACTCAACAACCAATACAGCCCTTGAGGAGTTTAAGCAAAGTGTCAATGAAATGATTGGGGCAACAAAAGAGCATTTTTTAGCGACCAATCAGGCATTGCAGGCATATACTTCCTATGATTATGTTCAGAAGTTAGAGCTTAAAGGGATTTGTAAGGGAGGAGCATTTGATTTTTTGGTTCAGAATATTAATGCGCTCAGAGATTCTTTGGCTTTAATGCTTGAAAACTCTTTGACTCAAGGAAAAGAATTGCAAAGCTCATCGCTTACCCTCAAAGAATCTGTGCAAACCCTTTTTGATGGAAGCTCTCAGCAATTTAACTCTCTCCAAGAGAGTGCAAATCATGTGCGCAAGATTCACGAAGCGATGGGTAGGGTCAGTGCAAAAACGCAAGAAGTCATACAATATTCTGCAGATATTCGTGAAGTTGTTAATATTATTAGCGACATTGCCGATCAAACTAATCTTTTGGCGCTCAATGCAGCCATTGAGGCAGCAAGAGCCGGAGAGCATGGAAGAGGATTTGGAGTCGTGGCAGATGAGGTGAGAAAGCTTGCAGAGCGCACTCAGAAATCTTTGGGAGAGATTGAGGCAAATGCAAATATTTTGGCTCAAGCTATTGATGAAATGAGTGAAAGTATCGGCAAGCAAGCATTGGGTATTTCAAAGATCAATGATGCAATTTCTAAGCTAGAAAATGTTACAAGACAAAATGTTGAGGTCGCAGACAAAACAGAAAAAATCGCAAAAGAAGTGGCTAGTATGGCTGATGAAATTGTGGGAGAGGCAAGCTCTAAGAGTTGGTGAGATAAGAGGTAAATAGATGGAATTTCTCAACATCCTAACGCAAAACAATGTTGCGGCTTTTTTGCTTCTTTTGTTGCGTTTTAGCGGGCTTTTTGCCTTTTTTCCTTTTTTTGATAATCAGTTTATTTCTGCAAACATCAAAGCGGGTTTGGTTTTTTTCTGCACGATTTTATTTTTCCCTCTTGTTCCTCAGATGAAATATGATTTGACTCTTGTTGAATTTATGATTGCTGGTGGCATGGAAATCTTGCTTGGATTTTGTGTGGGGATGATTTTACAATTTGTGTTTTCTGCGATTGCTTTTGGAGGGGATTTGATGAGTTTCTCAATGGGTCTTACAATGGCAAGTGCCTATGATCCAATCAGTGGGAATCAAAAGCCTATCATAGCCCAAGTCATTATGCTTTTAGCACTTGTTGTGGCGTTGAGTTTGGACTTTCATCATGGGATTTTTATCTTGATCTCGCAAAGCTTTGATACTTTGCCACTAGGAACTTTTGCTCTTAAAAATGAGTTTGTGACTTATTGCATCAGCGCTTTTGGAAGTATGCTTGTTGTGGGATTTGCAATGGCTTTTCCTGTGATGGGGATTTTATTGTTGAGTGATATTATTTTTGGGATGATTATGAAAACCAATCCACAATTTAATCTCTTAGCGATTGGTTTTCCCATCAAAATTGCTATTGGGTTTTTGATCCTTATGATGATCGTGGGATCTGTGATTTATCATTTTCAGCAAGAAATGATTCGGGCTTTTGGGTTTGTTAAAGTTCTTTTTTTGTCTCAATAAGGAACACAACGAGAAAACATTTGACCAAAATATTGCAACGCCTTTTCAATCGTTTGAGGGTTGGATGTCATAAAAAGGGTTTCGTAATTGTTTGAAAAGGCGCTTTTGCTCCAATTGGCAGAACCAAGGATTAAAACATCACGATCAATGATTGCCATTTTTTGATGCATAAGTCCTTTGTATTTTGTTTGATTAGAATCTCCTTCAAGTAGGCATGTGTGTATATTTTTGTATTTGGAGAGAAAGCCAAGGGTGGATTTTGGATTTTTAAAATTGCTTGATTTGTCATAGATAATATTGACAGAAACGCCACGGAGAGCTGATTTTTTGAGAGCTTTGGCGATTTCTTTGTTGGTAAAACTATAAATAGAAATATTGATATTTTCTTTGGCCCCATTGATAAGAGAAATAAGATGTGTGAGAGCTTTTTTGCTTTCATCGGGCATAAAATATAAGATTTCATTGGATTTGAGAGTGGTCATTTGTAATGTAAAACATAAAACTGTGAGACATATTTTTTTCTTGAAAAAATCCATTTTTACCCTTATTTCAAAAATATCTTTGAAATTTTAACAGCTATAATCCAAAAAAAATTTTAGAGTTTTGGGAGTTTCTGTGAAGATTTTGTTAATTAACACAAATCAAGTTGTTCAAAAATTAATAGAAGTCACGAGCAAAAAGATTGATTGCCAACTGCAAGTTAGGGATAATTTTAATATCTATGATATCCATCCTGATTATTTTGATTTGATTATTATCGATGATGGCGTATTGGATGAGGGGATGAAAGAGGGGCTTAGGGCATTTCCAAAAGACAAGATACTTTTTCTTCAATCTGCAGAAACACAAGATGAAATCATTTTTCCTTTTGTCATAAGAAAACCCTTTTTACCCAATGAACTTTTAAATTTTTTATTGCAGATCAAGAAAACATCCATTTTGAAAGAGGAAGAAAAGCAAGAAGAGCAGGAAGATGAGGAGGAATTCAATCAACTTTTGAGAGATCTTGATGTTGTTGATTCTCAATCTAGAGTAGAGAATTTTGAAGATAGAGATCCTCCTAAAGACTATCCTTTACAAGAACAAGAACAAGAACAAGAACAAGAACAAGAACAAGAACAAGAACAAGAACAAGAACA
>NZ_JAJTNB010000013.1 GCF_021300655.1 Helicobacter kayseriensis | reverse complement strand
GCTTTATCATCTAAGAGACAAAGACGCTCTTCCTATCGATCAAGCCAGAGGATTCCAAATACTCAAAGATGCAAATGGCGAAGACCTCCAAGGAGAAGAGATCAAGCTCTCTTGCCCTCTTGAGTGGAAAGATCGACAAGTCCTTCTCTTTGGATACCTCAATGCCCCCTCTTTGAAGCATTCTATTTTATTGCTTCCTAGCTCTATCCAAGAAGAAGATGAGGAGATCATCATCACATCACTTGAAAGCAAGCACGATGAAGAATATATCAAATTTACCTTCCCCGCAAACCCTACCCCACCAGCAGAAGAAGTGATGCAATGTGATGAATTTATGATTGATGATGCTGTTTGTGAGCTCAAAGCCCTTAGCCTACAAGAATCAAAAGAATCTCAAGATCAATCAACCAAGCAAGAAAATCTAAAAAAATACATCATAAGATTCTCAAAAGAGCTTTCTCAGAAAGGAAGAAGAGAGGTGGAGTTTGATAAAGAGCTAGATGATTTTTTCATCTATGCTTCTAGAAATGCCAAAAGCACATCAAGCAAGATCAATCAAAACAAAAGCAAAGCTGAAGAAGCACTACTAGAAGATGGGACAAAGATCACAAGATCAAAAGCTTATCGAGAGTTCAATAAGATCGAACAAGGCTTCCTTGATTCTGCGGTGCTTGTGCAAGTAGAGGGCAGAAGTGTAGCCCAAAGAACCCAAGTGATCGATTTGGGAGCAGTGAGTCTGGCAAATATGAAAAGTGGAAAAGCTCCAAGAGGGATAGATGGGGAACCTATCGAGCTTCACCACCTCCAGCAAAAAGAAGATGGGATTTTGTTAGAATTGACAAAAACTGAACACAAAGACAACTCAAGAGCTTTGCATAGCTATAAAAAGACTAGCGAAATTGATCGTATTGGGTTTGCTAGGTTTAAAAAGAGATATTGGAAAGCAAGATTTGATGGATTAGGAATCTAAGGAGAAACAATGAGCACAAAAATCAATAAACGCATTTCTATGATTGAAGATTCTTTGCGTGTTACTCTCCCCAAAGAATATGCGAAGTTTATAGAAGAGTTTGGAATCTATGATGGAGAGTATTATGAAGTGTATGGCTATGATGAGAATATCAAAGACATCCAAGACTATCCCTGTGTGATCGGTGCAACAAAACGCAATCGTGCATTTTATCCGCTTTTGCCCCAAGAGATCATGATCCACCACGATGAATACCTCAACAGTATCGTTGTCCTCAATTGTGAAAATGGAGCGGTTTATAACATCGATTTTGAAGAGCGTAAAGAGATCGCCACAAATTTTGCAGAGTGGTTTAAGTGGCTAAGGGATTTAGAGAAAAAAATCGATGGAGATTAGCCTCTCTACTCGTGCAATAAAAATGTAATCAGACTATCTTCCCTCTTTTCTCCCAAAGTGCTCCCCCACCCTAGCCTCACTCCACCCCCTAGCCTAAAAGTCATTTGATGGCTGAATTTGATTTTGAGATATAAGTCGATTGCAAACTCATTTTTGGTCAAAAACTCGATGATCTCTTTTAGGATTTGATAATTTCTCCCCACAGGAAAAAACTCTAGAGCTTCTTGATACTGCAAATCTTCAATCAAGATTCCAATTTTGGTTTGATGCGTCAAGGAAGTTTTTCCAAGCATAAAATTCACGCCCAACTGAGAATTTGCCTTGCCCAATTTATTTCGCTGATTGAGGGAAATGGGGGTTTTGTGAGGAATGTTTTCAATGATTTTCAAGCGACCCTGCAAACCAAATGCCTCTTGCAAAATGCTCTCAATGTATTTTTTGGATCGCACGCTATTAATGATCAATGGAGCAAATCGCAAATAAGTCCTTGCCAACTCAAGCTCACCCCTAAAGCCAAGCAGTGAGAAAAGGATTTTTGAGATACGATCTTGGAAATCTTGTCGGATTGCCTTGGCATAGTTTTTCTGAGTGACCACATCATAAAAAAGCCACAAAATATGATGATTGAAAAAATCAAAATACAAGCTCCACCCCTCGCTTCCATCATCATTTTTGACAAGCAAATCAAGAATATAACTAGGCAAATCAGAGCTTGAACCCTGTAATCCCAAAAAATTGACAAACACCTCACATCGATCTTCATACTCCACCACCCTTTCTATTTCACGATTAGGGAATCCTATCTTGCTATTTGTGCGCAAAAAGATTTTTTCTCTTTGATATTTCTTCAATAACTCTTGAATGCAAGGAAAAAATGAGTGATTCTGCAACTCCATCTTGTCTAATTCCGATTATAAGAATCATATTTAATTTGATATTTCAACAGCCCCTTCTCAAAGCACTCTACTTGAAGCTCACAAAAAGAATTTAGTGGCGCAAAATAATTCAAAAAATGCGAAAACATCAACCCCAAACGATAAATCTCACCCACACAATAAAAGTCTTCCAAATCAAACTGCATAATACACAAAACCCCTCGCCTTGAAGCACCATTTGTGATGCGGTAAGTGATTTGTGATTTGATATCTATAAGGCGATTTGCAATCTTTTGAATATCAAGCGTTCGATCCTTGATTTTGATCTGATCAGTCGAATAAAAGTTATAGACCTGCAAAAGTGCAAGAAAAGATTTTTTATTCATAATCCCTTCGATATTGATCGTCAAAAACCCGACAAGCTTCCACATCAAATCTCCATCAACCTCGCATCTTTGCATCGGCGTTGGGGTCATGATATTGCTTGTTTTGACAAAGCCAAAATCTTGTATCTCTGAGATTTGAGAAATCTGGAGAGATTTTGGAATATCTGCATTGCACACACAAGCATCAATACTCACCGTTTCTGGCCCAACAAACTCTTCTCCGTGATTAAAAAAAGAAATCTCTTTGTAACTGATTTGATTGTGGTCATAGCGCGTTTGAAGATTATAGAAATCTTTCATATCGCCATTTTTTTCAAAAAAATCAAACCGCTCAAAATTTTTATAATTTTTCAAAATCCTTCTTCCGGAATACACATTGTGAGCAGCCACTTTGACAATCTCTAAGATCTCATAATTTTCTGGATGGTGTCGATCGATAAAAATACGATAGGCATCCTTTTTCCCATCATTGGTAATAGGCTCTGCACTCATCATAAAGGTATTGACAATAGGAGAAATGCCTAATTGAAAATGATGCACTTTGGGCATACAAATCGATGGCAAGGGGTAAGAAAAAATAAATTTAAGAATAAAGCTTGATTCGTTTAAATGCTCCGTAACGCCCAAATCCGTCAATCCAAAAAAATTAAATTTATCAGGAAGTATCAAAAACTCCTGAAGCAATCCAAAAGCCTCAATCCCCTTATTACGACCAAAAAACATCCCCTCCTGCTCTTTTAAACCAAGCTGAAAAATAGAAGAGATGGGGATCTTGTATTCTTGTTGAGTTGTTGGACTTTGAAGAACAATAGCATCCAAATAAGAAAAAATCCACATCAGCAAAGTCGTAGAAGTATGAATATCATTACCCAAGAAGAAATGCAGAGTTGATAGCTTCAAATCCGAAATCATCAAGTTGGGATTTTTAGAGGTAATCAGCAAAGAAAGGGCTTGCTGATTGCCAGAATTGTGCAATGTGACATCCGCAATCTGCAGAGGATAGAGATGTACATCATAAAGTGTCTTAAACTGGCATTGCCCCCCTCTATGTTTGGCAAACACCTGAGTCCCTTTAGGAAGGAAAACATAGGGAGCATCATCTCTTTCTTCTATCTCAAAAGACTGAAGACAAATCGAAGGGATAGGGGTTGTAAAATTTGGAGAAAGAATATTGAGCAAAGACTCCGCCAAAAAAGGAACATTTTCATCCATTTCTTGACGAATTTTTGCTGTCAAAATTGCAAGGCTATCAATCAATTTTTCTGTATCAGGATCTTGAGAATCTAGGGCCAAAAAAGGAGCAAGCTTTGGGTATTGACTCACAAACTCATCTCTTGCAAGTTTTAGTCTTTCTAGCTCCTTGCGAAAATAAAGAATAGTCTTTTGATTCATTAAAAAACCTCACAATAACGATTGTTATAAAAATCAATAGACAAGCTAAACTCCTTAAAGCGATCATTGCTTAGACAACAAGTGAGCACAAAAGAAAGCTTCCAAGGGATATTGGCATCATCATAATGCAAGGACAAAATACGGATACGCTTTTCATATTCCCCAATAATGTTTGCAATCTCCTGTCCCATTAGTCTTGAAAGCTCACTTTTTTCAATAGAAGCTTGAGAAATATTTAGCAAACCAATATTTGGCACACTTGCACAATCATTGGGATTGGTATTAAGCAGGAATTTGATATTTTGCTTGATCTCTGCAATAAGGTTTGGGGCATGAGGAACATTGGCATATTCCTCATTGAGATTGTGAATTAGGCGATCAATCAATCCCATTATTCTTTGTCAAGCTTTCCGACCAAAGAAAGCTCAAAGTTTGCTCCCATATATTTAAAATGTGGTCGCGCATAAAGTTTGATGCTGTAGATTCCAGGTTCTCCTTCAACATCATCTACTTTCACGCTTGCAGATCTAAAAGGACGACGACTTCTGACTTCTGCGGGAGGATTTTCTTGATCAGAGATGTATTGCTTAAGCCAAGCATTGAGTCCTGTTTCTATATCTTGCCTCTCTTTCCAGCTTCCAATCTCCTCTCTTTGCAAGACTTTCAAATAATGAGCCATTCTTGAGATTAAGAATAAATAAGGCAATTGCGTTCCCAATCTAAAATTTGTTTCTGCCTCTTTCCCCTCTGGAGTATTTTGAAAGACTTTGGGCTTGAGGGCTGAGTTTGCTGAAAAGAAAACAGCATTATTAGTCCCTCTTCGCAAGGTTAGAGCTATAAAACCTTGCTCGGCAAGCTCATATTCTCTTCGATCTGTTATGAGAACTTCTGTTGGAATTTTTGTTTGGATTGAGCCCAAGCTCTCATAAAAATGCATTGGGAGATCATTGACTTCTCCGCCACTGCTTGGGCCAATGATATTGCCACACCATCGATATTTTGCAAAGCTTTCTGTCAGCCTAGTTCCAAACAAATACGCACAATTTCCCCACAACAAATCAGAATGAGACTGACTCACATCTTCTTTGTAATTAAAAGTCTTGGTTGGATTATTTTCAGGATCATAAGGAGATCTAGCCAAAAATCTAGTAGCAATCATTCCTAGATACTTCGCATCTTCACTCTCTCTAAGCGTTCTCCATCTTGTGTATTGAGGACCATCAAGCAAGCCTTTAAGATCCTGAATGCTTGGAAGCTGGGTGTAATCATCAAGCCCAAAAAACTTGGCTCCAGCAGAAGTGATAAATGGTGCATGACTCATTGCAGAAATCGCACACATTTTATTTAAAAAATCCATATCAGGATTGCTTACTCCCACTTCATAATCTCCAATAATTGCGCCTATAGGCTCTCCTCCAAATTGCCCATACTCACTTGAATAAAAATTACGATAAAGGGTGGTTTGTGTGATATCTGGATTGTTTTCAAAATCTTCCAATGCTTCTGCCTTGCTGACATTGAAAAGATCGATTTTGATATTTTCATTAAAATCTGTTCTTTCAACAAGAGCATACAAACCTCTCCAAGAAGATTCCAATTGTTGAAAATCAGGATGATGCAAGATCTCATCCATTTGCTTTGAAACAAGATGGTCAATATGAGCGATCATTTCATCAAGTGCAAACTTATTGATCTTTTCTTCGGGCTTATCAGATTTCACAATCTGAGAGATAAATTCTGCAACACCTTGCTTGGCAATCGAATAGCTTTCATCCTCTTTTGGATATCGACTCTTTTCCATAATCTCTTCAAGCATTGGCGTTTCAATGATTTCAGTTTGGTTACTCATCACTATCCTCCATAAACTCTTAATCTTTATTTTGAGAAATTTCAAGCAAAAGCTTCTGCTTACTTTCTTCATTGCTTAAGGCATTCAAAACAGCTTTTCTAAAATCAGGAATATTTCCCATAGGCCCTTTTAATGCCATGAGCGCCTCTCTTAATTGCATCAACTTTCTCAATTCTGGTACTTGCTGAGCAATATGATCTGGAGAAAAATCTTGCATCCCCTTAAGATCAAGATTGACATTGATTTCTTCGGCCTCTTCGCTCAAAACATTTTTGGCATTGAAATGAAGTGAAATCCCCATCCCCTCCATAACTTGATTGAAATTCACCTTATTGATTGAAATCGGTTTTCTTTCTTCAAGGGGAGCATCAAGAGTGCTTCCTTTAAGATTGGACATCACCATCAGCTTCAGAGGCAACTCAACTTCGGCAACCTGATCGCCCGTTTTTGCTTTATAAGAGATGTTGATTCTCTCTTTTGGTGGTTTTGATTCAGCCATTTGTTACTCCTAAATAATTTTTATTCTAAGCATTCAATTTTAGTCAAAAAATGCTTCCCTTTTTTTACATTCTCTACTAGAATCAGGGCTTAGTTTATTTTGGGTCAAAGGAACAACACAGAGATGAAAAAAGTCTTCGGCAAGCTGTTTAAATTTTTATTGTCAAAAATTTTCCTTATTTGTCTTTTTGCTTTTATCCTCATTGGTTTTAGCACACTGTTTTGGCTTTATGGGCCATTCTTATCATTCAATGATTTTTATCCGTTTTCACAGGTCTATCCAAGAATCATCACATTGTGTCTTATCTGGCTTCCAACGCTTTACTTTTTTACTCACAAACAAATCAAACACTTTTTTTCAGAAAAAGTAACAAGAAAAAGAAAAGAGGTCGGATCTATCAAAGCGCAAGCATCAGATTTCTTTTCAAAAACAAAGCGCAATTTTTTTATCGCACTAAATGACGCCAAAAAAACTTGGAAAAAACAAATCAAGATCAAAAAACTTCCTCTTGTTATGGTTATAGGAGAAGAGGGGGCAGGAAAAAGCTCATTTATCAATTACGCAGGATTGGAGTATCCTATTTCAGATGCACTTGGCTCTTATAGACAACATCACCTCTCAACAAGAAATTTTTCCTTTTACATTACAAAAAAGGGGGTTTTGATCGACACAGAAGGAAGTTATTTTTCTTTTGAAAACTTTTTCAAGCCAACAAACACAGATGAAATACCTGAAGACAATATTGAGAAAAACAAAGATTATTTGATGCGCAAAATGATCTGGAACTCGTTTATCAAATTTTTATCTAAAGGATATTTTTACAAAAAGCTCAATGGAATCATTTACATCATCGATATTGTGCGAATGCTCAATGAAACAAAAGAAGAAATGCAACAAGGGATCCACTCCCTCATCAAAAGAGTGCGAGAATGCGAAACCCATCTCAATCTAAAAGTTCCAGTCTATATCGTTTTTACCAAGCTTGATTTGATTGAGGGAATGGGAGAGTTTTTGAAACTCTATAGTGAAAATCTCAGTCAAAAAACACTAGGCATCACTTTCCCTACAACATTCTCTTTTTCGCAAGAAGAGCTTAACAAGCATTTCCAAGAGCTTTCAAATTCGATCAAATATGCCCTAATGGGGAAAAACAACCTAAACTCCTCTATCGAAGGCAAAAAGCAAAGCTATCTATTTTTCAAACAGCTTGACAACCTCTTTGCCTTCGCACAAGAATTCTTACAAAAAACATATCGTGAAAATGAAAAAAACAAATCTTTTATCCGTGGAGTTTATTTTGTCAGCTCATATCAAGAAAATACTCCAAACAATTTCATCTTAAGCTCCACTTGTCACAAATACAGCATCAAATCCCCAATTGCCCAAAACCAATCCAACATTACAAAACAAAGCTATTTTGTCAATTCTCTCATCGAGGATGTGATCTTTAAAGATATTGGATTAAGTCAAAATATTTTCGGAAGCTTCTTTAAAAAAATCTCTGCTTTCTTTTGGGCGATTATCGCAATTGGAGCAACAGCCTACATCTCCAACTATCTTATTACCCAAAAAGACGAGCAACAAAAAAAGCTCATTAATTCCACATTGCAAGTTGAAACAGCAATCGATGATCTCCAGATTCGCTACCCAGAAGCGAGTATTGAACGCAAATCTTTTTATGTACAGAATCTAAAAAACATTCTTGCTTTCTATCCTCAAATTTTTGGCCAAACCTCTTGGACAGACTACCCCACGCTCAAGCTTGCTTATCAAGCACTAAATCCAGCAAAAGAGCTCTTTTTGGAAAAATCCCAAGATTTGCTTTCTCTCACCTTAATCCCTGAACTTGAAAAAATACTTCTAGAAAGCAACAATCCCGATGAGCTCCTCAGAGCGCTCTATTTCTACAAAACAATCATTCAACACACATATCTCGCACGAGAACTCATCAGCAGTTGGGTCAAAGACAATTGGCAACTTTTTCAAAAATACAAAATTCCCCAAGAAGTTTTTATCGGATATATTCAAGATCTAGGACAAACTCCTCACAAACAAATCCAAGAAAATAGAGCAGCGATCAAAAGAGCTCAAAAACTTCTAGCCACCATCACAAAATCACAAAGACTTTACACTCTCCTTTCACTCAAAGCAAATGATTCTCAAGGGGTTTATGACATCAAAACAGAAGTAGGAGGATCATTTGATGAAGTCTTTGATACCACAATCAACTCCTACATTGTTCCAAAGTCCTATACAAAAAATGGAGCTATCAATCTTATGAGCAATATCAATAAATATATTGATGAAACGATTGAGATTGAGTATTGGCTTTTGGAAAACGATGAGCAAAAGTCCAACGACAACAAAGAAAAAATCACACTCTCAATGGACATCATCAAGCTTTATGCACAAGAATACGCCCAAAGATGGCAAGAGATTCTCTCAAAAGTCAAACCCAAACCTTTCACAAATGAAAACTCTGGCTTAGGGATTCTAAGTATCTTGGGCAAAAACAACAATCCCATAAAAAGCCTAACAGAAGTGGTAAGCAAAAATACTCAATTGCTCGAAGGAAATGATTTGATCAACCAAGCAATCAATATCGGACTGCCTATTGCTGATTTCAAAAGTATTTTTGAGGCATTAAGCGATAGCTTTGGTCTTTATCATTTGGTTGCAAAACAAGATTCTCTATTCTCTCAAGGACTCTCTGCGGTCAATGAAAGGGTCAAAGGAGGGAATGAAACAACACAAGGTGATCTAAACACCCTCACACAAAACATCTCCAAAAATGAAAAAATTATGAAAAAAATCTCAGAAGATGTCGCAAATATTTATAAAAAAATCATTAACTTCAATGCCGGCACCCTCAGCTCCCAAGAAAAGATCTTCTATGCCCTCAAAAAACCAAACAACCCTGATGATCCCTTTGTCATCTTAGAAACAGATAGCAAATCCCTGCCTGCAGAGATTGGAGAGTATTACAATACATTGAGCGCCTATGCGTGGACTCTTGTGGAAGAGCGAGGAACAAAAGAGCTAGATATCGTTTGGAACAAAGAACTCTACACTCCATTTATTGATCAAATTGCCTCAACCTACCCCATCAATCCACGTTCAAGAACTTTCCTCAAAATCGACACATTCAAAGGCTTTTTTGGGAAACAGGGCGTGTGGGACAAATTTTATTCCCAATATCTTAGTCAAATTTTAATCAAAAAAGGGGATACCTATCAAGTAGATCCCGCATATGCCAAAAAACTTAATTTCTCTGATGAGTTCTTAAGCGCATTGACAAAAATCTCGACAATCTCCAATGGAGTTTTGGATTTCAACAACAACATTGATGTGAAATTTTCAATCAAAGTCATTGCTCTATCTGGAGACTATGGAAAGCTTATCATCTCTTACAATGACAAACAAATTCAATACGACCATACACTCACCTCAAATATAGAATTTGTGGCAGATGCCTTCTTGGAGAACACAAAGCTTCTCATCAACGCCTTTGATTACAATGGAAATCAAAAGCAAAGCATAGAGTTTTCTGGGCAGTGGGCTTGGATGCAACTCCTCCAATACGCCAAGCTTCAAGGAAACAGATACAAGGTGATTTTCAATAAAAATCCAAAGCTTTATTTTGATTTTGTGATCTCAAATGGCGGAAGCACACTCAATCGTGCAATGGAGGTTTTGCCCTATCTCAATCTTCCACAAAACATCTTAAAATAGGAGCAAGAGATGCAAGAAATTTGTCTAAAAGTAAAAAATATTCAAAGCCTTGACCCGCATTCTACACATTATCATTTTTTTGACTTTCGTGGAGGGAGCATAGGAAGCGGGAGTGACAATGCTTGGATTCTTAGCGACAAATCCCATCAAATCCAAAATATTCAAGCAGTGATCAATTTTGAGGAGGGTATTTTTGGCCTTAAGCCCTATGACAAAGAGTGCAAGGTATTTCTCAATGATTCCTTTTCCTCTCTTCCCTATTCTTATGAAACCCAAATCAGTATCGGCGATCATTTTAGAATTGGTGAAATAGAAATTGAAGTAATGAGTCCTGAAAGTTTTGCTCAAGAACAAAACAAAGAAACATCCATTGATGATCTAGGAGAGCTTGCTCCATATGAAAATCTTGATCACATCCAATCAAAAAACATAGAAGATATCCATCTCTCCACAGAAAACAGCCTTGATCTAGAAGATGATGATATCTTACAGCTCAATTCAATCAATGATATACACCCATCCCCCGCTCCAAAAGAAAGCGACTATTTTGTCAGCTATCAAAATGTCCAAGCAATGATCTTCCAGAGGGCACAAAAACTACAAGATCAACTTCCCATCAAGCAATCCCCCACCCTCCACAAAGAAATGCTAAGAATGCTTGATTTAGAATCAAGAATCCAGCACTTTTCTCTGCTTGAAAACAAGGAAATTCTCAATCTCTTGGTTCTTTCTTTGCTTTGTGAATCTTTACAAAATCCTCTATTCGAACAGCTTTATCCCAATTTCTTTGAAAAAACTCTTTCAGAAATCATCGAAGAGTGCATCAATGGAGAAGGGGAAATGATACAAAGAGCATTGCTTGCAATTTTGACCCTACGATCAAAAAACCCCAATGAAGAATAAAGGTTACTTAGATGAAAACAATAATAAAACTATTTGGAATCTTTGTTTTAGCAATTGGGATGTTGTGGTTGTGGAATGATGGATTTTTTGTGCGTTTAATGCCAAGTTATATCAAAAAAGAAAAGCTTAGTGAAAAGTATGGAGGGGTATATGTGTTTTATCCTGAGTTTAGAGAGGAGATAAAAAAGAGGGAGAGGGAGAGACAAAAAGAGGACGATAAACTTTATGCTGTTGTAACTAAAAAGGCGAGGGAGAAGATGAAAAAAGAATATGGATTTACAGATGAAGATATTCAAAAAGCCAATACTTCACAAGGAGATTATTTCAAGAAAAAGCAATACAATGAAGTATGGAATCAAATTTATAGACAGGTTTATGCAGGGTTTGAAGAAAAATACCCCCAAATCCTCTCCAATGGGTGCACATATCACAATCAAGCTTTTGGACCTTATAGAGAATACTTTGAACCCTATTATGAGAAAATTAAAGAGTTTGTAGGGGAAGAAGCATATAAAAAGCTTAAGCTTTCTTTAAGAACTACAAGCTTTTATGAGTGTGGGGATGGGAAAAAAGTCATTATCACAATCTATACAGACATTTTAGATATCTATACCCAATATGGACTCTTTGGAGATGAGGGGG
>NZ_JAJTNB010000012.1 GCF_021300655.1 Helicobacter kayseriensis | reverse complement strand
TTGCTTGATCCTAGCTCTGAGATATCTCCTAGAGCAAGACCTTTGATAGTGATAGTATCTGTTTGGGTGTTAGTGCTTCCACTACTTGTGTTTTTGCGATCTGTTGTGAGGGTTAGCAGTCCATTTTCTGCGATTCCAGAGAAATATTTAGAATATTCTTGGATAAAAGACACACTCTCTTTATCTCCAATTTTTATGTTTTTGTCTTTAAGTTTGAGTTTGACTCCATCTTGATAATTGACACCTAAGACTTTGGAGTTTGTGTCTGAAACATCAGTGCTACTTGGATCTAATGGGTGGCTAAAATTACCTTCCCCTCCATCATTACTATTTGCGAAGATAAGAGTTGTTGTGCCGTTTCCATTGTAGTCAATATTGGCTCCCACATTTAGGGGTCCTTGCATAACGATATTGACTGATCCTCCACTATTGGTGATGTTGTATATAGGAAGCTTATCTTGATCAAGATTACCAAAATAAGACATGCTTTGTTTGAGAACCAAATTTGTTGTTCCTGAACTATTGGTGAGTGTTCCTGATTCTGGGAGAGTCAAAAGAACATCATCAGGCCCTACAAGCTTTTGATTGAGTTTTAATTCTTTAAGATTGGAAGGTAACCATAAGCTATCTTCAAAAATAATATTTGTACCCCCATTTCCTGTGCTAGTTGTGATATTTCCTGCAAAGAATGAAAGGGTGTCGGTGTTTAAATTTGAAAGATTGGCACTATTTGATTTTCCTGTGATTAGAATATTATTTGATTTTTCTCCATTGTTATTTCCATTAGTCATAATATTCCCAATGATTCGATTAGTGCCTTGAGATTGGAGAGTAATGGTATTGGTGGCTGTTGCTCCACCAGAGACTTGGATATTTCCAATGATTGTTGTATTAGAGCTTGTGCCATTAGAAGTTATAGTAATGGTTCCAGCATTTGAGGAGATATCACCATATATGCCATTACTTCCAGAATCATTTTCAAAAGTGATTGTATTTACTCCATGACCTCCACCACTAGAAGCACTAGAGCTAATGTTTCCAGTTATTTTATTTGTCCCAGAATTTGTGAAATTAACAATATTAGATCCAGCAACTGCAACAAGGTCTCCTGTTATAGAGTTTGAATCAGATCCTAAAAAGGAGATTGTGTTGATCCCATGACCACCACCTCCTGAGGTTGTAGCAAGGATTTTTCCTGTGATTGAGTTATCACCTACTGAACTAAAAGTAATGGTATTTGTCGAATTTCCTGAAACAGAAATATCCCCAGTAATCGAATTTGAAGTTTGTTTTCTAAGTTCTTGGGCTTGATAATTAAAAACAATTGTATTATTTCCACTTCCACCATAAGCAGAGGTATTTGAAGTAATATTTCCAGTAATAGAATTATTGCCCGCTGTATTAAAAGTAATAGAGTTTGTTGCATTGCCTGTAGCTGAAATATTTCCTTGAATTGTATGATTAGAATCTGTTCTTAAGGATTGCTTGGTATTATCAAAGGTAATAATATTTGTTCCACCATTTTTAGTGAAGGGTATTGTCGCTGTTATGTTTCCAAGAATGCTATTGTTGTTCCCCTCAAATACGATGAGATTTTTCCCGGAGCTTTTTGCATAGATTGCATCTCCAGATGTAGTTTCTGATGTGATGCTTCCTCCATTCTTAAAGGTAATTTCATTTCTTCCAGCTCCCCAAGCACTGTCAGTAGCTTTTACTCCTTTAGTGATTTTATTGTCAGCTCCTTCAAATGTAATCTTATTTAGAGCTGTTCCAAAAGATCCATAGGCTGAACCTGCAATTACACTCCCTTCGACATTTCCATTTTTAAAAGTGATGGTATTAGTTCCTGCGGTTGCATTGAGATTTCCTTTGAGATTTGAACCATCTTCAAAAGTTAGAGTATTTTTATGTCCAGCAGCATTTCCTTGACCATTGTAAACAAGATGAATATCTCCCTCTACATTTTTAGAAAAAGTGGCAACAAATTGGGAGTTTTGAGTATCTCCTTCGCTAGGATTCCCTTTTCCAGCACGAACTTCTAAATTTCCTTTGAATGAAAAATCTCCTTGAGCAGTATTGCTAAGATCTAGAGTAAAGTTTCTTTGGACATCTGCTCCATTCCCAAAATCAATGACTAAAGTCCCAGAACCACTAGCTCCCATTTGGATCCCTTTAGTATTGCCTTTGAGGGTGACAAATGTGGCTGTTTTGTCGTTTCCAGCTTTGAGAGTAGCTTCTTGTCCACTTGATGCTCCTTGTGTGATTGTTCCACTGGTTCCACTAGAATCCATAAACTTAAAAGTCAATTTTTCTAGCACTGATGCGCCTCCATTGTGTAAAGTAGGCATATAAGCTGAAGAGGGAAGTTCTGCTTGTGTTGCATTCCATCCTAGAATATTGCTCTGAATGCTTTGATTGTCTGAAGTAGTTCCAGAGCACAAAATTGGAAGATTGGTATCTACTGAAGCTGTGCAAGTATTTGCATACACACTCCCAGCGCTCAGTGCTAAAGCCAAGGAGTTTGCAATCAACGGTTTAAATAAGGTAGTTTTTAGAGTTTTGCTCGAGGTTACATTTGATGTTTGTCTTTGTATTGTATTTTTTATGTGCATCACATTCTCCTGTTTTATGTTTGTTTAAAAAAGTCTAAAATGATAGCCAAAATTTAAATTTTATTAACTACAAATATTGATATTTTGTAAAAACTAAATTAATTTGATTTAATGATGTATGTCAAATTTCTCAAAGATCCCGTTATCTTTCTTTGTCCCCATAGGCCCCTAAGGCTTTCTTTTTGATTGCAAAGTCATTATAATTTTCCACAAAATTCCTACAAAAGGAGATCACGATGAAAAAATGGTATTTGGCTTTGGCATTTTTTGTATGCTCTTCTTCCCTCCAAACCAAAGAAAATAAATTTGAAGCATTTGGTGATCTTTTTAGACTAATGCCTTTATATGTCGCTATCGCCACAATTTCTCTTCAAGATTGGAAGGGACTTTTGCAACTCTCTCTTGGCACACTTGCTACACAGCTTACGACAGAGGGAATCAAATCTCTTGATGCATGGTATGCGCGTCAAGGAAACCAATCAAGCATGATGTGGGCAAGGCGTCCAGGATCCAATGACTTCAAAGGAATGCCAAGCGGACACAGTGCGGGAGCATTCTCAGGAGCTGCGTTTGTGTATTATCGCTATGGATGGAAAGCAGCAGTTGCACCTATTGTGCTTGCCACACTCACTGCAGCCTCAAGAGTCCAAGCCAAAAAGCACTCGATTTTGCAAGTCAGTATTGGTGCAGGGATCGCATGGGGGTTTGCCTATCTCTTCACAGCTCCCTATCAGTCTAATTTTTGGATCTCTCCTATTTTTGAAAAAGATTCTCAAGGAGGGGATAAAATGGGCGTAAATCTCTCCTATCGATTCTAGATACCTTGTCAGATCTTATTTGTCGGACCTAGGAGTTTTCTTGGAGGAATTTTACGCTTTATGAGCTTCTCCCATCTTCCTTTTGGAAGCTTGGGTAATCTTTTTTGGATCAATTTGATTGGAAACTTTGGCATTGGAATCCTCTCAGAAGTCTTAATCACGCAAGAGATGCGACTGATGTTTATCGTTGGATTCCTAGGTTCTTTGACAACTTTTAGCACTTTTAATTATGAGCTTTTTCAAATGTTTTCTTATAGGAAAGATATTCTTTGCCATGGGATATTAGCTAGCAAGTACAGCTTTAGGAGTTTTGGGAGTTTGGTGCGGAGTCCTTTCCGCCAAGCTCCTCTAACCTATTGGGTTTTATTGTTTTTCTTAAGCATCCTTCTTAGGCTCACATAAAACTTCATCCATTCATCTAGCTCCATTAGAGGATGGCCACCCCATTTGGTATGAGGAGGGAGGTTTTTCCCGACTGCTCCCCTCCCTGCGATTTGAACAAAATCTCCGATATGGATATGCCCTCCAGTCCCTGCCTGTCCTCCCATCACGACATTGCGTCCTGTTGTGGTAGATCCAGCAAGCCCCACTTGAGAAACCAAGATCGTATGCTCTCCGATCACGCAATTATGGCCGATCTGCACAAGATTATCAATTTTGCTTCCCTGCTTGATTCGCGTCTCGCCAAACACTGCACGATCAATCGTGCAATTTGCACCAATCTCAACATCATCTTCAATGATCACCTTGCCATTGTGGAAGATTTTGATATGCTTGCCCTCTTGTGTATGAGCATAGCCAAAACCATCGCCCCCTATCACGCTCCCTGCATGGATATAGACACGATCCCCAATCTCTGTGTGCGCATAAATCACTGCATTGGGATAGATTTTGCAATCTTTTCCGATTTTGGCTCCATCGCCAATCACTGCTCCTGCCATAATCACGCTTCTCTCTCCGATCTCCACATCTTTGCCGACATACGCCCCATCCATCACAATCGCTCCTTCCCCGATTTTGGGATCTTCCCCTTGGAAGGAAAAATTTTCATAAGCAAAGAAACTGGAAAGATAGGCAAATGCTAGATGGGGGTTTGGGACGATAATCTTTTGCATCGTGGAAGGAATATGTGAGGCATTTTTTTGCGCAACCAAAACAGCTCCAGCTTTTGAATCTTTCAATCCATCAAGATATTTGTCTTGATCGATATAGACTAGATCGCACTCTTGAGCTTCTTGAAGCTGACTCAATCCCCTCACTTCAAAATCAGAAAATCCTTGAGAATCTATCCCTAAATACTTCAAAATTTCAAATAATCTCATCATAATTCCTTTCAAACTTTGTGCTGTATTTTATAATAAAAGAAAAAGGAGATAGATATGTTGCTAGGAGTCAATATCGATCACATCGCCACCTTGAGAGAAGCTCGCAAAATCCACGATCCCAACCCTCTAGAAGCAGTTTTTATCCTACACAATGCGGGAGCCTCTCAAGTGACGCTTCATCTCAGAGAAGATCGTCGCCATATCCACGAAGAAGATCTCTTCCATATTTGTGCCAATAGTCCCTTGCCTATCAATCTAGAATGCGCCTGCTCACCAGAGATCATTGATATCGTCTGCTCCATCAAGCCTCACCGTGTCACTTTGGTGCCTGAAAAAAGAGAGGAGGTTACCACAGAGGGGGGCCTCAACCTCTCCACCCCCTATCTTCTCCAGACAATCAATCAGCTCAAGGCTCACGATATTGATGTATCACTCTTTATTGATCCTACAGAAGAAATGATTGCACGCTCCCAATCTCTGCAAGTAGATGCAGTGGAATTGCACACAGGAGAGTGGGCCAATCTATTTGCGATGGCTTATACAAATCTTCCTAGAATGCACAATACTCTCAAATCTTTCCCACAAGATCGCTCCATCCTCAAAGCTCAACTTGATGCTTGCCTAGAAAATCTCAAGAAGTGTGCAGAGTTTGCCTCCCAATCATCTCTTCAAGTCTATGCAGGGCATGGACTTAATTATCAAAATGTGATCCCCATCGCGCAAATCCCCTCTATCACTGAGCTCAATATCGGTCATAGCATCATCGCTCGCTCGATCTTTATGGGACTCTTTGAAGCGACGAAGGAAATGATTAGGTTGATTCAACGATGAAGACGATTGCGGTTAGTTGTGGCGATATCAATGGAATCGGACTTGAAATCCTACTCAAAGCACATCCATTGATTGCCTCAAAAGTCAATTTGATTTATTGTGTGCATTTTGAACTTTTGGAGCAAGCAAGTGAGCTTCTTCAAATCCCTCTTCCTTCCGATCTTACACCTTCTCAATGCTATGCCCCCTCCTCCCCTCCTCCTCCTATTTTGGCAGGACAAATTACACAAGAGAGCGGAAGATATAGTTTTGAGAGTTTTATCCTTGGATGCAAGCTTTGCGAAAATCATCAAGCCCAAATGCTCTGCACTCTCCCTATTCACAAGCAAGCTTGGAATCTTGCAGGGATTCCTTATCTTGGGCACACACAAGCCCTCAGTGATCGCTACAAAACAGAGGCGATTATGATGCTTGGGTGTGAAAAAATGTTTGTCGCTCTTTTTAGCGATCATATCCCGCTTTCAAAGGTTTCTAGCCTAATTCAATCAAAGAGGATTTATGATTTTTTGATGCGTCTTTATCATCTTTTTCCACAAGAAAAATATTGCATCTTGGGTGTCAATCCTCATTGCGGAGATGGTGGAATCATAGGAGAAGAAGATCAAGAGATACAAAAGGCTATTTCTCAAGCCAATCAAGCTCTTCAAAAATGTATTTTCTACGGGCCCTATCCAAGTGACTGCGCTTTTATCCCATCCAAAAGAAAAGAATTTAGAGTGTGGGTTGCAATGTATCATGATGTGGGATTAGCTCCACTCAAAGCACTTTATTTTGATGAAAGCATCAATGTCAGTCTTGGATTGCCTATTTTAAGAAGTTCTGTAGATCATGGAGTAGCTTTTGATATCGCCTATCAAGGAAAGGCTCAGATTGAGAGCTACCTCAATGCGATCTCTTTCCTCAAATAACTCCCCCCCTTTTTTTTATTTGATTTTCTTAAGAGCAGGAAAAGCAAGCTTTCTCTTAGGATATGCCAAAGCGATCAATAAAGCAATCCCTGCAACCATTACATAAACAAATACAGGAACAGGGACAGGATCTCCAGCAGCATAAGAATGCATCCCTGAAAGATAATAATTCACACCAAAATAAGTCATCAGAATTGAGAAAAATCCAACAGAACTTGCTGTAGCTAAAACATAGGGCATATTTTTCAATCCAAGGAATCTAAGGTGCAAAATGATGGCATATACGCCAATTGAAATCAAAGACCAAGTCTCCTTAGGATCCCATCCCCAATATCTTCCCCAAGATTCATTGGCCCAAATTCCTCCCAAAAAGTTTCCTGCAGTCAGCATAAAGACACCAAGAATCATCGCCATCTCATTGATTGCACTCAATGACAAAATCGTCTGATCGATTTGGGGCTTATCCTCATTTCTTAAAATAAACATTAAAAGTGTCATCAAACCAAGCATAAAACAAAGTGCCAAGAATCCATAGCTTGCTGTAATAACAGAGACATGAATATTGAGCCAATACGATTTTAACACAGGCACAAGATTCCCAATCTGAGGATCCATAAACCCTAGATCAGCAACAAAAAGACAGATCCCTGAAAGGAAAAGAGATGCTGAAATAGCAAGACTTGATTTGCGGAAAAAGACTAATGCTGTAATCGAAGTTGCCCAAGAAATATACAGCATCGATTCATAAGCATTGCTCCAAGGTGCATGGCCACTAATATACCAACGCAAGATTAGAGCGACACTCATCGTTACACTCAATACAGCCAAAATTGTATAAAAACCACTTACCCATCTTAGATGCATTGTTTTGTTGCGGAAAATATAAAAGAGTGTTAGACCAAATAACGCAATTCCACCTAGCAAATAAGGGAAGATCAAATATTTGAATAGATTGTTTTTGTTTAGGAAAATTTCTGCTTTGATTTTAGAATCACTGGGGAATAAATCAGGACTAAATTGTTTTTGATAAGCCTTTAGCTCATCAAGTGCCTCTAGAGCTTGACCCCATTGGTGCTCCAAAACACCCATACTAAAACCCTTGACATAATCTTGCAAAATTTTTCCAATTCTTTGAGCTTCTTGCTTGTTGTTTTGAGAGAGTGCAAGCTGGATTGCCTGCAAAGGCTGATGCCAAGAATTGCTCCCCAAGGTGTCAGGGAATACCTTAAATACCTCTCCTGTATAGATCATATAGGCGAGGTTAATACGCTCATCTACAGCAATCACATCTTTATCAAAAGTATTTCTAGCAGATGGTTTTTTGATATTGGCCTCTTCTACATAGTTTTGCAAGATATATACGCCATCTGGTGTGAAAACCTCTCTAAATGAAAGATATCCCCCCTCTACTCCTAATAGCTTCTTGAGTTCGGGGTTTGAGATTTTGATCATTTTGAGCTTTTGGAAATCTTCAGGGAGCATCATCATCCCCAAAAATAATTGAGTATTGTCAAATCCCAAAAAACCATCTTTTTTGGTGATCTTATGAAGCAAATCGGTAGCTAGAGTATTGATAGGCTTAATGCGTCCGCCATAGTCTTGCACAAGTAAATCATCAAACTGTCGAGCAAATTCTGCAGAAGTGTTTTTTAGGTTGTTAAGCATCATTTCTGTCTTTTTCAAATCTTCTTGTGCATAGCTTGGATAGAAGCTGAATGCAGAAAAAACAAGAACACAAAGTATCTTTTGAGATTTGAGGAAAAATCCTAGCCTTCTAAAACGACCATTTGGATCCAAAAGCAACCAAATACATCCTAAGATCAAGAGCGCATAGCCCAAATAAGTCATATTTTTTCCAGGATCGTTATTGACAGAGAGAATAGTTCCTTTTTCGTCAGAATCATAAGAGGATTGGAAGAAGCGATATCCATCATAATCTAGCACATGATTCATATAGATTCTAAAAGGCTTGCTGATTTTGACACGATCATCAATGACCTCAACCTCTGATGCATACGAAGATGGGCTCATAGAACCTGGATAGCGCTCAAGTTGGAAGTCTTTCAGTGCGATTGAAAAAGGCAAAGCGATCTTTCTTATCCCCCAAGACAGAAGAAGGGCTTCATCTTGAGACTGAAGCATCACAGGCTTGCCCTCTAATCCAATCCCACCAATAAGCTCCACCTTCTCATTGCCACCATGAAAGTTGAGATTTAAAACCATTTTTGAAGTCATGTCCTTCTTGTTGGCAGACATCTTAGAAATATCTTGGACTTCAATCTCTAAGGGGGTGCCAAAAACAGATAATTCTTTTTTAAGCGTTTGTCCTGCAATCAGGTGCGCAGGGATATGAAAACTTTCTTGATAATTCCCCTTTTGAGCGATGATATTCAAATAAGTCTCACTTGAATAAATAAAATCTGATTTTTCCCCTTCACGAATATGCATCGTCCCTTCAAATCCAAAATATCTTGTAATCCCTGCTCCCAAAATAATCACAATCAAAGAAAGATGAAACAAAAAACTTGCATATCGTTTTCTTTGCCATGTTCTAAAAGTGATCAAACACCCCACAAGCGTGATGAGCAGATAAACATGCAAGATATTAAACCATAGCGTGTTATAAACCAAGGTCTTAGCAATCGCTGTCCCATAATCATTTTCAATAAAAGTTGCCACAGCACACGCAATTGCATATAACCCCATAAGAGGGATAGCACTCCAAAGGGAGGCAAATGCTATTTTTAAGACTTTCATTCAATCTCCTTCAATTTGGCGCCCAATGCCTCAAAAAAATCTTTTGGATTTTTAAACTTTTCATACTCTCTGCTAGCAATCATCTGCAGAATAACTTGCATTTGTGCTTGCGAAAAATATCCAGGCCATCCAAAAATCACATTTCCTTGAGAATCAAGAAAAATACTTGTGGGCGTTGGACGGATTCCATAATCTCTTGCAAGACTCATGGTCTCCTTTTGGCTCTTCTTTCCATCAAAATCAAGCTGATGAGTTTTGGAATAGCTTAGATTGATGTAGTAGGTTTGGAAATCTTTTTGAAGCATTTCTTGCGTCTTTGAATCGGCTTTGATTTCATCTTTTAGACGGTCACACCACTGGCATCCATTTTTTCCAAAAATCAACAAAACAAACTTACCCTTTGAAGCAATCATATCTGTATCCCCAAAAAGATGCTCCAATCCTGCATAAGAAGCTTTATCAAGGCTTTGTGTTTTTTGGATTGCTTCTTGAGAAATATTAGATTCTGAGGCTAAATTTTTCATATCTAATTTTTCATTCTTGCACCCCACAAAGAAAGCAAAAACAACACATATCAACACTATCTTTTGATATCGCATGGCAATTCTCCTTCTACTAAATTTAAAATCAACTCAACAAATTCATCACTCTCATTTGGACACGCACAAACCAAAAACTCCGCAACCCCACTTTCTTGAGCAGTTTGTCGCAACTCAATATCAAGCTCATAATGTGTTTCAGAATTGTCAATTGTAAAAGCCAAAGGATAAATCAAAACCTTTTTTCCTTTCATTGTTTTCACGACATCTTCTGTAAAAGGCTCGATCCATTTCATTGGCCCAAGCCTTGATTGATAGCTCAATAAAACATCTTCAAAATCCATTCCCTCTTGGTGCAAAAAGTCTTTTAAAATCTCCACATGATGCTGACATTCTTTTTGATATGGATCTCCTTGCTGAATAATGCTTTGGGGCAACCCATGAGCAGAAAAAATCAACACATAATCTTTTGGATCGCGATCTTTTAAAGCCTCACTGATCCTCTTTTGGATACAACGCAAGAATAAAGGGTGATCATAAAAACGCACAATCTCTTTTGTTTGGGGAGAAAAATTGAGATGATGCATGGATTGCTTAAAATCTTTGATTGAAGAGAGTGTTGTGGTGGTGGAGTATTGTGGATAAAGGCTAAAAAGCAAAAGTTCCTCAACTCCATTTTCTTGCAAGTCTTTTGCCACCATTTCTGCATAAGGAGGCGTATATCTCATCGCATAAGTAAAGATAAGATCTTGTCGTTTTTGGGCCAGTTTTTCAATCAAAGCAAAAGTGAGGGGAGTAATAGGTGACTTCCCTCCGATCTTTTTATAATTATCTTGAGCTTGAGATAAGCGTTTATTGACAATAAAACTGCCTACAAGCTTTCGTAAAAAACGACTTTTGATTCTTAAAATATGCTCATCATAGAACATATTTTTCAAAAAAGTCTCAACTTCAAACAGATTAGAAGGTCCCCCCATATTTAACAATACAACAGCGCGTTTAATGATCAATCCTTTCTTGCATAAATCAAAGCAAGCCGTAATCTTATAGAAAGAAAGTTAAAAATTCATAAGGATTTGTTTGACTTCTTGAGCGACATAGATAATCTCATCTGGTGAAATGATATAAGGAGGCATAAAATAGATCGTATTCCCTAATGGTCGCAACAAAAGTCCTTGTCTCAAGGCTCTCAAATAAAACTCATATCCTGCCCTTTGAGAAGGAGGGGCATCAAGATCAAAAGCCAAAATCATCCCAGTTTGCCTTAAATTTTTTACTTTTAGATTCCCTTGAATTTCGCTAAATGCATTCCAAATTTGAGTTTGTTTGATCGCATTGCTTTCTAAAATCTTTTCTTGCTCAAAAAGATCTAAAGTAGCATTGGCACAGGCAATCGCTAATGCATTCCCCGTATAGCTATGAGAGTGCAAAAACGCCTTTTGTGTCTCATAATCCCCATAAAATGCATCAAAAATATGGTTATGCGTCAAAACAACAGACAAGGGCAACATCCCCCCTGTAATCCCCTTGCTCAAACACAAGAAATCAGGAATCACACCGCATTGCTCAAATGCAAATAAGCTCCCTGTGCGCCCAAAACCAACAGCAATCTCATCAAAAATCAGATCAATTCCATATGCTTTGCACTTTTGAGAGGCTTTTTGAATATATTCTTTGGGATACATATGCATATTTCCCGCACACTGCACCAATGGCTCTAAAATAAAAGCACAAATTTTCTCCCCTTCTTGCCTGAGAATATGATCAAGAGCATCAAGTGCATTTTGAATATCATCTTGATTTTTTGGCGTTGGCGTGATTAGCACATCTAGCAAAAGAGGCTGGTAGGTGTCTTTATAGATTCCAACATCTCCTACACTCAAAGCTCCGATTGTCTCGCCATGATAGGAATTGCTCAATGCCAAGAATTTCTTACGCTCTAAGCGATGATGAAGCAAATGATGATGAAAACTCATCTTAAGAGCCACTTCAATCGCACTTGATCCATTATCAGCATAAAAACACTTATCAAAATGATTGCCAGCAACCTCAAGCAATCGATGCGAATATTGAATGATCCCCTCATGTGAAAACCCTGCCAACAACACATGATCTAACTTTTGGGATTGCTCCATAAGTTTTTTAACCAAATAAGGATGTGAATGCCCAAAAAGATTGACCCACCAACTACTAATGCAATCAATATAGGCCTTCCCCTCAAAATCATACAGATAAATTCCTTGTGCGCGAGCAATAGGGATAGGAGGAAGACGCTCATGATCTTTGTGTTGCGTGCAAGGATGCCAAATGCAATCCATATCTTTTTTGCTCCATTCATCATTGCTCATCTAAACTCCTCTTTTTTTGATTTTTATTTTCACACTCTCAAGGTATAATCCACACAATTATAATTCTTCTACTTTAGATTTTAAGGGTTGAGAATCTAGAAATAAACTTTTTGAAGGTAAATCATGATCGAATGGATGCAAAAGCATAAAAAGTGGCTCGTCATCACAATTTGGATTAGCACAATCTCCTTTATTGCTGCTGGTATGGTTGGATGGGGATCTTATAATTTTAGTCTCAATGAAAATGTTGTCGCCAAAGTTGGACAATTAGATATTACACAAAGACAGCTAGAAAATCGATACAGACAACTTTATATGCAATACAATGCAGATGGAAAAATGGATGCTCAAAAGGCACAAGAACTTGATTTGGAAAATCAGGCTTTAAAAAGCTTGATTGAGCAAGCGCTTTTGCAAAATTTTGCACTTGATTTGGGGTTGCGCGTTTCTCATCAAGAGATTATTGATGAAATTTCAAAACTAGATTATTTTCAAAAAGAAGGACAATTTGATGCCTCACTTTATAAAGAACTTCTAAAACAAAACAATATCAAACCTGCAGATTTTGAAGAAGATGTCCAAAATGACTTATTGATCAAAAAGGTAGCAAGCATCATCCCCTTTGGAGAATCAACACCATTGGAGCAAAACACTTTTTCATTCCCTCTTCAAATCCAAGATACAATCCAAATCAAAATTCTCACACAAAAAAATCTTCGCCCCAATATCACAGAAGAGGAGCTCAAAAGCTTTTGGCAAGCACACAAAAATCAATTTGAATACCCCTCTTCAACAAAGATTGAATACATCCTTGTCAATACAGATTCTCAAAAGCCTTCTGCTCAAGATCTTCAAAAGCTCTACAAAGACAATCAAAGCAAATACACAGATGATCAAGGAAATCTTCAAACATTTGCTCAAGTTCAGCAAACTCTACGCAAAGAACAGCAAGAAAATATGGCAGAGGAAAAAGCCCTAAGAGAGTATGTCGCACTTAAAAAATCAACAGAAAAATATGGGCAAGAAAGAATTCTTCTTGAGGAAGATAAGGATTTTGGAGTGGAAGTATTGGAGGCAATTGATCAAGGGCAAGCTGGAGAAACACTTAAGCCTATTAAGACAAATACAGGATTCCTTGTTGTCAAGATATTGGAAAAGACTCCAAGAAGTACAAAGAGCTTTGAAGATGCAAAACAAGAAGTGCTTACAGAAGTGCAAGCTCAAAAAACCCAACAAATGCTAGAACAACAAGCACAAAAACTTGTAGAGGAAGGCTTTGAGGGAGAAAAGCTTCAAGCAATCAACCAAGAAAGCAAAATCAAAGGTTTAAATCAAGAAGAAAACCAGCTTTTCCTCAATCATCTCTTCACCTCTACCAAAAAGCGTGATTATGTATCTTTACAATCAAAAATGATTGTTTTTGAAGTGCTTAGCCAAACCCTTTCTAAATCTTCTCCATTGGGACAAAAAAGTAAGCAGATTGTAAACTTTTATAAAGGACAGGTGATTTCTCAAGAGTTTTACAAATATCTTCAAAATCAATATAAAATTACAACTTTTAAGAAGGAGGGATGATAGACTTGGAGCCCTTAGAATTCAATAGTGTTGGAGCAAAAAATTGAAACAGATCGTGATGGCCATCGATATTGGCTCTTTTAACATTTCATGTGCAATTGCTGAAGTCACAGATGGGAATCCTAGGATCATTGGCGTAGGATTTGCAAAATCTCAAGGCATTCGAAAAGGAGCAATCACCAATATAGAACAAGCTGCTCGGTCTATCAAAAGTGCAATTTTAGATGCCAAAAGAATGTCTGGTGCTGAAACAAATCGTGCCATTATTTCTATTTCTGGAGTTTATGCAAAAAGTCGCAATAGCTCTGGAGTCGTTACGGTTCCAAGCGGAGAAATTGGGCACAAAGAAATTCATCGCGTCATTCAAGCTGCATTGCACAATGCAACAATCCCTGCAGAATATGAGGCGATCCATATTCTTCCTTATCAATTTATGGTTGATGAACAAGAATATGTTGATGATCCAAGTGGAATGAGTGGAAGTCGTCTAAAGGCGCTAGTGCATATTGTAACAGCACAAAAAACAGCTCTTGAAAATCTCAGACGCGTTGTAAAAGCTGCAGGAATTGAAATAGAAAATATTGTTCTCTCCTCATATGCCTCCTCAATTGCGGTATTAAGCGATGATGAAAGAGATCTAGGAGTGGCATGCATTGATATTGGGGGTGACACTTGCGATATCATGATTCATAGTGGTAACTCCATGTGTTATGATGGAATATTGCCTGTTGGATCCAACCATATCACCAAAGATATTGCTCATGCATGCAACACTTCCCCCAATGTCGCCGAGGATCTTAAAATCAACTACGGAGATATAGCTAGTATCTATGATCATGAGAACTCAAAAATTCTTGAGGTTCCAACAATTGGAGGAGAAAAAACCCAACAGATTCAATGCAATTTCCTTGCAAAAGTCATCTATGCACGATTAACAGAAACTCTAGGATTTCTTTATGGGATGATTGATCAAAATGAGCTAAAACACCATATTAGTGCGGGTATTGTTTTCACTGGTGGACTCACGCAACTTAAGGGGCTTGAAGATCTTATTAATGCATTTTTTAAAGACTATCCAACAAGACTTGCTCTTCCTAAAGAAGTGGAAGGAATGCCCGAGGAACTAAAAAACCCAATGTGTTCGGCAGTCGTTGGGCTTGTTTTATATGGCTCAGGTCGTTTTACAAATTATGAAATGGATTCAGAAAAGCGCCTAAAAACGAAAAAAAATAAACTGCTTGTAGAGGAAAATGAGCGCTTCTCCTATCCCCAAAGCCCAGAACTCAAAGAAGTAGGCGAAGAATTTGATCTCTTCAAGGAACCTTTGGCTGATGATATGAAGCTTAAAAAAGAAGGAATACTTGATAAATTCAAAAAGAAACTTGTAGAACTATTTTAAAACAGGAGGCAAAAACAGTGATAGAAAACATCGTTGAGGAAATCCAACCCGTATTTGGAGCAAAAATTACAGTCATTGGAGTGGGAGGAGGAGGCTCCAACGCTATTGCCAATCTTGTTCACTCTTCAGGAATCCAACAATGCATCAAGATCGTTGCAGCAAACACAGACAAACAGCATCTTGATAGCTCTCCAGCCCCTTATAAAATTCACCTAGGTGGAGGCACTATTCAAGGTTTGGGCGCAGGAATGAATCCTCAAGTGGGTAGAGAAGCAGCACTAGAAAGCCAAGAGCAAATTAGAGAAATGCTTGATGGCTCTCATATTGTCTTTATTGCTACAGGTCTTGGGGGAGGAACAGGGACAGGAGCTTCTCCAGTGATTGCACAAATTGCCAAAGAACTAGGAGCACTTACAGTTTCTGTCGTCACAAAGCCCTTTAGAAGCGAAGGACAAAAAAAAGCACGGCTTGCTGAAGAGGGATTAAAAAACTTACGCGAAGAGAGTGATTCTATCATCGTTGTGCCAAATGATCGCCTTAGATCTGTTATCCCTCCAAGAGCAGGGATCAAAGAAAGCTATAAGGTAGTAGATGGTGTCTTGATGCAAGCTGTAACAGGGATTGCTGGAGTGATGCTTAATTATGGTGAAAACGACATGAATGTTGATTTTGCCGATGTAAAAACAGTTATGGGACACAAAGGACTAGCACTAATGGGAATTGGTGAGGCAGAGGGAGATAATGCAGCAAGCGAAGCTGTCAAAAACGCTCTTTCTTCTCCTCTTTTGGACAATGTGTCTATTATGGGCGCAATGGGTATCTTGGTCAATTTTGAAATCAGTGAAGATTATCCATTCTTGGAACTTGAAGATGCATTTACAGTCATTGAAGAATACGCCAATCCAGAAGCTGATGTCAAATTTGGAACAATGACCAAAAATATATCAGGAGACAAAGTCCGCGTCACTATCATCGCCACAGGTTTTGAAAAAGAGGTTATGAAAGAAGAGGAAGCAAATATCAAAGAAGAAAAACAAGCTCAAAAGGCTATGCAATCTATTCGACACGAAATTGATGTCAAAAGTTTCATTAGACGTGATTTTGATCGTGAAGGAGCCAATCTTGATCTTGATGCTCCTTCTTACATGCGAGAAAAATAAAGTGCTCTTTTGTGCAATGCCTCATAGGTATTGCACACTCTTCCATAAATTACATCATCAAGCAAAGATTCTAAAACCTCCCCGATCTTCTTCCCACCAAATCCCATTTTTTTCAAATCTTCACCCTTGATTTGTAAATCTTTCAGACAAAAACACTCATCTCCAATCATAATAGCCTGCAACATCTGATAGATTCTTTTTGTATTCATGCCCATTAGTTTTTTGAGCTCTAAAAGCGCCATAAAACAATCATAGCCTATGGTTCGCAAAAGCATTTTGATAGCAATCATATCCTCCTCAAGCTTTATTGCTTTGTAGTCTATGAGAATCTGTGCACGTGTTTTTATCTCTTTTTTGATCACAAATCGATCAAGTGCCTTTTGAGTATCAAACAAATAAGCCAAAAGAAGAGAAAGATTCTCAATCCTATTCTGTTTGGGATGAGATAATTCAGGCAAAACAAGAGCAAAAATCTCACGATAAACCTTAAAAAACTGATGCAAATATCTTCCTTGAATGATTAAAAGCAACTCTTGAGCAATCCGCTCAAATGCAATCTGTTGCAATAAGTGCTTGTATCGTAAGGCTTCTTGCAGTGTTTCCTGCTCAGGAGCAAATCCAAATCTGCAAGAAAAACGCACTAAACGCAAAATCCTCAACGCATCTTCTTGAAATCTTGTGCTCGCATCTCCTACGCATCGCAAGACTTTTTTCTTGAGATCACATACTCCATTAAAATCATCCACTATCCCTCTTTGAGGGTGATAAGCAATTGCATTGATTGTAAAATCTCTTCTTTTAAGGTCTTTGTTTAATTCTTTGACAAATACAACGCGAGGATGTCGGAAATTTTGATATTCAAACTCTTCCCGAAAAGTCGTTATTTCCACGATCCCCTCTTGTGTCTTCACTCCTATCGTTCCATATTTTTCCCCCATAGCAATACAAGATGGAAAGATCTCTTTGAGTTCTTCTGGAGTGGCTGGGGTGCAGATATCCCAATCTTTAGGAGTTTGATCCATCAAAAGATCTCTCACACACCCCCCTACAAGATACGAAAAATGTCCATGAGATTCTAAAATCTCCAAAAGCTCAAGAATGCCTTGAGGAATGCCCCCAATCACCTAAAAACCCTTTTAAAGAGTGCATCAACATTTTTTGTGTAATATGCATAATCAAAACACTCACGGATACTATTTTCATCCATTTTTTCTCTCAATTCTTGATCTTGAAGCAAAAATTGCAAAAACAAACTTTCACCCAAATCATTTGTCGCATTCTCTCCATTTTGCAATGATTCCCAAACTTTCATCGCATTGTGTTGGACGATTGCATAACTTTGTTCTCTAGACAATCCTCTCTTGGGCAATTCAAGCAAAACACGCTGAGAAAATACAAGGCCTCCTGTGAGATTTAGATTTTTCAACATATTCTTTGGATACACCACAAGTTTTTGAATCAAACCCGTCAGACGCGCTAGCATAAAATCTGTCGTAATAAACGCATCAGGCAAGATAAAACGCTCTACTGAGCTATGGCTAATATCCCTCTCATGCCACAATGCAACATTTTCCATCGCAGGAAGCGCAAAGGATCGGATCATGCGACAAAGTCCTGTGATATTTTCACTCAAAACAGGATTGCGCTTATGAGGCATAGCAGAACTTCCCTTTTGTCCCGCCTCAAAGAATTCTTCTGCTTCATACACTTCAGTTCTTTGGAAATGACGGATTGCAACGGCTATTTTTTCACATGTTGAGGCCAAAAGAGCCAAATCACTGATCAATCTTGCATAGCGATCTCTTTGAATGACTTGATTACTTAAGGGAGCAGGAGAGAGATTGAGATCTTGACATACAAGCTCTTCAAGTTCCAAAGGAGAATGTGCCATATTCCCCATCGCCCCACTGATCTGCCCAACACTTATAAATCCCAAAGTCTGCTTTAGAGCCTGAAGATGGCGTGCCAACTCATCATACCAGATTCCAAGCACAAGGCCAAAAGTGATCGGCTCTCCATGGATTCCATGACTTCTTCCTACCATTAATGTTTCTTTATGCTCAATAGCGCGTGTTTTGATCGCTTCTTGCAAAGCCTCAACATCTTCAATAATCAACAGCAACGAATCACGCATTTGCAAAGCATTGGCAGTATCAATACAGTCACTGCTTGTAATGCCATAATGAATCCATCTCCCCTCTTCCCCCAAAGTCTTAGCCACAGAGGTTGTAAAGGCAATCAAATCATGTTTAGTAATTTTTTCAATTGCATCAATTTCTTGAAGATCATAAGTTGCGTGATCTAGTATCTTCTGACAGTCATCATCTGGGATAAGACCAAGTTGATTCCAAGCTTTGATTAAAGATTTTTCTACCTTGAGCCAAGCATCATATTTTGCTTTTACGCTCCACTTATCTGCCATTATCTCACGAGAATATCGCTCAACCATTTTTTTCCTTTGGGTTAGAATTGAAGAAGAATCCTACCCAAAAACACATTCCCCCCTCCCCCAAACTCAAACTACACCCTGATCAATCATCGCCTTTGCTACCTTCCTAAAGCCTGCGATATTGGCTCCCAAAACAAGATTTTTTTCATCATTAAACTCTTGAGCCACCGCTTTGATTTGTGCAAAGATCCCACGCATAATCTTCAAAAGCTTCGCATCCACCTCATCAAAAGTCCAAATACTCATACTTGCATTTTGCATCATTTCCAATCCGCTTGTTGCGACCCCTCCTGCATTTGCTGCTTTTGCTGGACCATAACAAATTTTGGAATCTACAAATAAATTTGTAGCCTCTTGTGTACAAGGCATATTTGCCCCCTCACTCACACATTGACAACCATTTTTAAGCAAAGTTTGCGCATCAAGGATATTGAGCTCATTTTGCGTTGCACTTGGGAATGCAGCAAAACAAGGCACACTCCACACCGCATTTTGTCCTTGTGGATATTCTGACACTGAAGTATAAATCGCGCTCTTTTTGATTTGAGCATATTCTTCAAGACTTGCTCGCCTTACCTCTTTGATCTCCTTTAAAAGCTCCAGATCAATTCCCTCTTGATCATAAATCATTCCTTTAGAATCGCTTGCTGTGACAGGCTTTGCTCCAAGAGCATAAAGCTTTTCAATCGTATAGATTGCGACATTACCACTCCCTGAAACACAACACACTTTTCCCTCTAAACTTTTTCCTTCAGCTTCAAGCATCGCTTGAGCAAAATACACACTTCCATAGCCTGTCGCTTCCTTACGCACAAGAGAACCTCCCCACTCCACACCTTTTCCTGTCAAAACTCCATCAAACCGATTGCTTAGACGCTTGTATTGTCCAAACAAAAATCCCACTTCTCTTCCCCCCACACCAATATCACCTGCAGGAATATCTGTATGATCCCCAATGTGACGATAAAGCTCATTCATAAAGGACTGACAAAATCTCATCACCTCATTTTCACTTTTTCCTTTTGGATCAAAATCACTTCCTCCCTTTCCTCCGCCCATGCGAAGAGTGGTAAGAGAGTTTTTCAGAATCTGCTCAAAACCCAAAAATTTAATCACATCTTCATTGACACTAGGATGAAAACGCAACCCTCCCTTGTATGGCCCAAGTGCGGAATTAAACTCAATCCGATATCCTTGATTGACCCTTACTCTTCCACAATCATCCACCCAAGGCACTCTAAAGGCAATACTTCTTTCAGGCACAACCAAGCGCTCCAAAATCGCATATTTTTCATAGATTGGATTGTGAGAAATCTCAACTTTAAGAGATTCCAAAATCTCGCGCAACGCCTGCAAAAAATAAACCTGATGAGGAAATTTCTCTTCACATGAAGAGATGACTTGTTCTACATATGACATCATCAACTCCTTGATCATAAATTATTTCAGATAAACATCTGCAATTTAGCACATTTTAGGAAATAGATTTTTTTACTTTTTATTACTTTTTATAATCCCAATGAAAAAATTGACCACAACCTTTCAATCTCACTATCATCTAGATGAATCGTTGAAGAAGAATCCAAAAAATCAAGCAATTTTGACTTCTCAAAATGATCTCCCCCAATACACTCTGGATGTGCAAACAAAAAAGCTCTGCCAAGGCTAACCCTCTCATCAAGCCTACCATTGCAAACAAAGCAACGATTATGATGCAACCTTGCATTTCTTCCTTCATAAACAATCAATCTAGAGCTCATTTCAAGCACAACGCGCATTGGATTTTGCTTTTTAAGGCAAATCCCTCCTTTTTCTAAAAGTTCAAAATAAAAAGGCTCTACTTCCACAATATCACGCAAATGATCTGCAAGAGACCTAATAAAAATCGCCCAAACATATGCCCTAATATATTCTCTCTCCCAAGAAAAATTTAATTCTGCAACATTGCGTAATTTGGACATAAAAATGCCATTGTTCTGCACATCAAAGTCAATCTTCTTCCCCACAGACAAAATGCTATGCCTCATCCCATAAAATCGATAAAGTTCCAAAATGCTATGCGGGGTTAGGATTCTTAAAATTAAATCTTGATTTTTGATTGCCCGAATTGAAAGAATAAATCCCTGCATAAACCCTCTTGTTGCATAAAATATTTTTTAGATTCTAACTAAGCCACTTATGAGAGATTGGAATTTTTATACAAAGTTTTGATAAAATTTCCGCCTCCAACAAGCTTGTAAAAGTGTTTTAAGGAAGATAAATGGGCTTGGAAAAATTTTTCAAGAAAATCACAATTGGCTCATCAAGAGCAACAAAAGAAGAGGCCCCTAGCCATTGGGTCAAATGTCCTTCCTGCAATGCAATCGTATATTACAAAGAAGTCTTAAGCCAATGCAATGTTTGCCCAAAATGCTCATATCACTTTAAAATTTCAGCACAAGAGCGCATTACATTGCTCTGTGATAGCTTTGAAGAACACGACAAAGAACTTGCACCAACAGATCCTTTGCGTTTTGTTGACAAAAAGAGTTATAAAAAACGCATCGAAGAAGGTATCTCTAAAACTGGTCGCCCAAGTTCTGTAATCAGTGGGGAAGGAGTGATCAATGGGGAAAAAGTTCAATTAGTTGTATTTGACTTTGCCTTTATGGGTGGGAGTTTGGGAAGCGTAGAGGGAGAAAAAATTCTTCGAGCTATCAAAAGGGCGATTGATTCAAAACAAGCTCTCATCATTTGCTCAACAAGTGGAGGAGCAAGAATGCAAGAATCCACATTTTCTCTTATGCAAATGGCCAAAACAAGTGCTGCATTAAATATCTTAGCAGAGCATAAGCTTCCCTTCATTTCTCTTCTGACTGATCCAACTTTTGGTGGCGTAAGTGCTAGCTTTGCTTTCTTGGGAGATATTATTCTTGCAGAACCTGGAGCCACGATTGGTTTTGCAGGTCCAAGAGTTATCAAACAAACAATTGGCTCTGACCTACCCGAAGGCTTTCAAACAGCAGAATTTTTGCTTGAACATGGGCTCATCGATATGGTTGTAGAACGCAAAAATCTCAAGGAAACATTATCAAACCTCATAAGGCTACTCAATCCAAATTATGAAAATCAATGTCTTCTCAATCGTTAAAAACGATTCTTTGAAACCTTTTTATCAAGATTACATCAAACAATGTCGTGGAATTGGAATCTCTCTTGAACTTTTTGATCTTTTTCCTGCTCATGTCGCTAAGGCCCAAAAAATTTCAGCCAAAGAAGCCCAAAAATCATACACGCAAACTTTTTCTCCTCACCTATCCCAACACAATGTTTCTCTGCATCCTCAAGGAAAAATGATGGATTCTTTTGAATTTGCTCAATTCTTGGAAGGCAAAAGCGAGATTTGTTTTTTTATTGGTGGAGCATATGGATTTGAAGAAGAATTCTTAAAAAAAACGACAAATATCTCTTTGAGCTCTCTGACTTTTTCTCATCAGATTGCAAAAATTATTTTATGTGAACAAATCTATAGAGGAGGAAGTATCAACGTAAAACACCCTTATCACAAATAGGAGAATAAACCATGGAAAGAAAAACGCTTGAAAAATTTAAAAAAACATTAGAAGAAAGGTTGTCTATTTTAGAGAGTCATATTGCAATTGCAAACGATTCCCTTCTTGAGATCAACCACCAGACACATGGGGATCAGGCAGATATGATCTCAGCAAATTCTCAGGGAATGCTTAATGCTTCTCTTCTGCATCAATATGAGGTTGAGGCAAAAGCCATTCAAAGCTCTCTTCAAAAGATTGAAAATGGTCTTTTTGGAATCTGCGAAATGTGCGGAGATGATATTGATGAAAATAGATTGTGGGTCAAACCTCATGCACAATACTGCATCATTTGCCGCGAAATCTATGAAAAAAGCATGTAAAAAGGACTAAGATGCGCCATTATTTCTTATATTTCATTGTATTTTGTATTCTAGTGGGAGGAGGCTCTTATGTTTTTAATTCTTCCCCTATCCCACTCTCTCTCTTTCAATACACTTTGTCTCTTCCCTTAGCCGTTTGGATTAGCCTTAGTCTTTTGATTTTTTTTATCGGATCTCTATTCTTCTTTGCTAGCGATTGGGCCAAAAAATTTCTCTTTGAGTATCGCCTAAAAAAAGATTTTGAGAATCTTATCGAGCAAATCAAAAATCAACTTTTAGAAAAAGAAGGGGCACAACTAGCCTTCAAAACTCCTTCCTTTCAAACACTCTCAAATATCTTGCAAAAAATAACAATGCATCCAAAACTAGGAACTCCGCTGAGTAAAAATACAAAAATCGATCATTTATTTTCAGATTTTGAAGAAATTGAAAAAGGAGGCATATCCACAAATCATCTCAAACCTCATTCAATATTTTGGGAAAAAAATCTCCAAAACAAGATTAAATCGGATTTGAAATTTGCACAAAAAGTTTTAGATGAAGATTATTCAGAATCTCTCAAGACTTTTGCTCTACACACTCTACTAGATCAAAACTCAATCTCTGAAAAAACAATCCAAAAACTCATTAAAGTGCAATTTGATTCCAAAACAACCTCTGAGCTTTTAAGATATTTTTTGCAACATGGATATCGATTGGATCAAGAAGCTTTTCTTAAGCTTTTTTCAAATCTTGATCAGCAAGCCATTATTCCGCTTATCCAAGAGCTCAAAAGCCATTTTGATCCAGACTTTTGCATTTCACTTTTTGCACGACTTGCATCACAAGATTCTAAGTTTTATGAAGCATATGCTTATGTACTTTTGGATTATTCTATGTTTGAAAAGGCCAAAGAATTTGTTTATGAGCATGAAAATCTTTTAAGGATTAAAGCATATATTTCCCTCCAAGAAAAAGGAGAAAATTATCCTTTAGAAATCTTTTTTTATTGATTTTAGTTCCTCTTTTTGGTAAGATTTTTTATTCCACCAAAAGAGGAACTCATGAAAAAAGCTCCTTTTGTCACAAAACATAATACCCCAATCACGCTTATCCCTTCTTCTTCATGCATCACTCAAACCTTTCCCTCAAAAGCACAACTTTCAGAGCAAGAACTTATCGCCCAAGCCTATCAAAATCAAACCCTTAACATACAAACATCCTATTATTCATATTTTTTCTACCAAAACCTTACACAAGAATATTTTGGCTTTTTTGCTCCAATCTTTTCTAAAAATCAAAACCCCCATACCCTTGACATCTTGCTTCCCTTGTGTTTTGAGACGCCTATGGCTTGTATCTTCCTTTCTCAAGATAAAAACTGTTTCTGCTTCTATCAGAATCAAAAACTTCTCTTTTATAAAGAATTTCAAGATGATTACTCTTTGTGTCTTCAACATATTAAGCTTTTATTTTCTTATGAAGTTTCAACAATTTACTGTCTCACTCACACAGGGGAGATGGCACAAATTCAGCATTTTCAATCCAAATGCTCTACCCCTATCACTCCCCTCTTATCCCTCTTTCATCAACAACTTGGCTTCTCACTCTCTCATCTTTCATCCCCCATCACACTCACAAACTTCATCAATCTTAATCCTTTGACCCAAAATACCCAAACTCGTCAAGCAAGCTTCTTTTGGGTAGGATTTTGTGGAGCCTTGGGAATACTTCTTAGCGCTATTTTGGGCTTATATCTTTATAAAAATTATCTTGTGCATTCTCTTAAAACTCTGCACCAAAAACTCCCTCCAGATTCTTCGCCGACTTCACTTCAAGCGTTTCAAACTATCCACTCACAAAATCAAGCAATGCTCTCAGCTCTTTATGATTTTTCTTTTAAAGAAGAGCAAAAACTCCTTATTCTCTCTAGGGTTCTTCCTTTTTTGGCTCCCCAAGATATTGTCTCAATCCGATATGAAAACTCTATTTTAATTCAACTCAGAAATACTCCCGATCTCACTCTGCTTACCTCATTTTCAAGCACTTTGGGATATCGATGCAAAATCTTTAAAGATGGAGAAAATATATCTTTGGAGATCTCAAAATTATGAATTTTCTTCGCACGCTCAACCACTCACTAGCATTCAGAACAAAAAGAGAAAAAGGACTTATCCTGATTGCCTGCATTTTAGGAATCTATGCTTTCTTTTTCCATCATTCCGTATTCTCTTGGCTTGAAGAAATTCAAACCCTGCAAAAACAAATCAAAGAATACAAAATTGCACTATCCTCCTCTCAAACTTCCCCGATCACACATTCATTCAAGGAAGAAGAAAGACTACATCGCAAACTTCAAGAGCTCATCCAAGTTCTCAACTCCCAATCCCTCCCTTGGAGCACGACACTCAAACAAATCAATAACTATGCACGCAATCACAAAATCACCCTGTGGAGCATTGATTCTCAAGATGAGGGTCGCAATTACACTCTTTTGATAAGTGGCAACACTTCTTTTTATGAGATATTTTCGTTTTTAGACTTTATTGAGCAACTCCCCATGATCCATATCCAATCCTTTGACCTCTTTGAAAATGGTAACTTTTCAATCACTCTCAAAAATCATATGATTTTTCCAACAGATTCAAAACACTCTAATCTAAACACTTCTAGCGTTATTGCATCTGTCAGAAAATCGCTTTTGAAAGATCAGCTTTCATTTGACACGCCACTCTCTGAAGATGCAGATTCTCAAAATCCAGAACAAAATCTCCAGCTTGAAGCAATCTTTAATCATCGCGCAAAAATCAATGGAATCTGGTTGCAAGTCAATGACACTATTGGACATTTCACCCTAACCTCTATAAGCCCACATTCCATCACTCTTAAATCAAAAAATCAAGAAATCACACTAACACTCTCTAAAAAAAGTATTTTTCAATGAGATCTATCTGGAGTGCTTTGCTTTTATCCTGTATTCTTCACTCGCAAGATTGCACTCAGCTTTTTACATTGCAATCTAAAGACAAATTAAATTCTCTTGAAATTTTAGAAGAAGTAGCACGCGCTTGCAAACTCAATTTGATCTATACAGATTCTTTGGCTCAAAAAATCCTTGCTCAAAATTACCCCAAACTCTATATCAACAACCTTCCTGCAAGCACATTGATCGATCTTATTTTAAGCGAATCTCATTTGCACTACTCTTTTAAAGAGAAGATTCTGAAAATCACCTTCTTACACACACAAACTTATGAAATCAATTATGTCTCCACTTCTCGTATGGGATCTTCTAGCACAGATGTGGTTTTATCACCCAACCCCTCCTCTCAAGATATTTTTCCTCACTCTAATGATTTACAAAATTCTTTTCCCAATCCTACTGCACTTTCCAATACAGGACGCAGCGGAACAAAAATCTTTTCTGTAGATGAAAACAACTTTTGGGGAGACCTCTATAAAGAAATCACAGAAATCGCATATCGACCAGAGGATAAATTTATCGATCAAATTCCCAAATCTATCACAATCAACAAAAATGCTGGATTGCTTACCATTACCGCCACGCAATCTCAGCACAAAAGAATCAAAGCCTATCTAGATCGACTCCATCAAAAAATGCACGCTCAAGTCTTAATTGATGTGCATATTTTTCTTATCAAACATGAGAAATCCAACACTGCTGGAATCAACTGGAATGAGTTTTACAATCTTGGCAATCTTATGATTCCCTCCCCAAGCCTATCTGGAGGAAGTAGCTTGATCCAAATTGGTAATCAAGGAATTAATATGGAACTCAATATTCTTTCTCAAGGCACAACCCTTAATCGAATCATTGAATTTTTGCAAACCTATGGGGTGACCAAATCCCTTAGCAATCCCAAGGTTCTTACGCTCAATAACCAACCCGCTATCATCTCTGTAGGAAGCGTCTTGCGCTATACGCAAAACTCCATATATCAAAGCTCATCTCAAGGCTCTAATATCCAAAACTCCATCGAAACCTATCCTAGTCTTTTTGCTGGAGTTTTGCTTGATGTTACTCCCTCTATCCAAGGAGATGAGATTATTTTAAAAATCAATCCATCTATTACACGCACCAAAAATGCCTCACTTGAAAATGAGCCCAATGCACTCAAAACTCCCCCGAATCTCTCCACTAATCAGCTCTCTTCTTTGGTTAAAGTCAAAAATGGAGAAAAAGTTGTTTTGGGAGGACTAATCTCAGAACTTGAAAACAAAAAAGAGTTCAAAATCCCCATTTTGGGAGATATTCCTTTGCTTGAATATCTTTTTAAATATCGATGGAGCAATCATTTTAGCGAAGAAATGGTGATTATCATTTCTCCCAAAATCATCCATCCATACAAAAACAACAAAACTCCAACTTCATCTTTTCCCCAAGATTTCAAAAATCTTCTCAAAGAAATACGCATTCAAGCTCTAGAAGAGAAATATGCCAATGAATCCAAAGCTTCCCAATAACCTCTCATTTTCTTCTGTTGTTCCCCTTGAGATCTGCAAAAAACTCTCTTGTTTTATCTTCTCTGATCAAGAAAAACTCATCATCGCAACTTCTCAGATTCAAAACGTTCCTCTCTTGCAAGATATTCTCACACTCCAATACAAAAACCTACCCATTATCCAAATCACACAAAAAGAGTTTGATTATCATATTTCTTATGCGCAATCTCTAGAACAATTTCACGCTCTCTTATCGCAAGTCGCACAAGATGAAGATCTTGCTATTCAAAAACTGATTGATTTTATTTTTCAAGAATCAATCCGATGCAGGGCAAGTGATATTCATATTGAAAGCACCTCTTCTGATGCCTCAATTCGTATCCGAATCGATTCAAATATGCAAGAACTTTTTGTACTTCCTCAAGATTACTTCTCTCTCCTAAGCTCTAGCCTCAAACTTGAATGCTCTCTAGATATTCATGAAATGCGAAAACCTCAAGATGGAAGACTTTCTCGTCAATTTGATGGAATATCTTATGACTTTAGATTCTCTTCTCTTCCCACAACAAAAGGAGAATCTCTTGTGATACGCATTCTTTGCAAAGAGCATCAAACCTTTGATTTGACCTCTCTTGGATTTTCCAAAGATCTCAAGTTTGATTTTCCTTATGGATTGATTTTTGTGACAGGTCCTACAGGAAGCGGAAAAAGTACAACTCTTTATGCAATTTTAGAATCTCTAAAAAGTGTTGAGAAAAAAATCATCACGCTTGAAGATCCCGTAGAATATGACCTTGAACTTCTCACACAGGTTGCGATCAATGAAAAATATGGCTTTGGTTTTGCCCAAGCATTACGCTCCATTCTCCGACAAGATCCTGACATTATTATGGTAGGAGAAATCAGAGACTATGAAAGCCTCTCTCTTGCATTGCAGTCTGCGCTTACGGGCCATCTCGTCCTTTCAACACTTCACACAAACGATGCGCTTAGCACAATTGAACGCTTGCTTGATATGCAAGCCAAACCCTATCTCATCGCATCAATCCTGCATTTAATCATCGCTCAAAGGCTTGCAAGACAACTATGCCACCACTGCAAGATTCCAAATCCTAATCCCCCCTTAGATCTTATCCCCAAGCGCTTTCATTCCAAAACTTTCTATCAACCTCTAGGATGTCCGCAGTGCAATTTCAAAGGCTATCAAGGCCGAATATTGCTCTATGAATCACTCAAGATCTCTTCGCAATGTAAACATCTAATCTCTTTGCAAGCCCCAAAAGAAGAGCTTTTGCGTCTAATTCAAAAAGAAGGGTTTGTTTCTATCTTTGAATATGGGATACTTCAAGCTTCACTTGGACGCACAAGTCTTGAAGAAGTCTTTAGGATTGCACATGAGATATAAAATCACAACACTTAAAAACACCTCACTCCATCACTATACCCTATGGGCAAACTCCAAAGAAGATGCACTCTCTAAAGCCCGACAGAGAGACCAAATCACACCGCTTCATATTGAAGCAAAACCGATCTTTTCTCTTGCACCCTCTCATCAAGATATTTATATTGCACTCAAACAATTCCACATTATGCTTCTTGCCAACCTCCCACTTCAGCAATGCATCACATCAATCGCTCAAAATACATCCAACAAAAAACTATCTTGTATTTTTGAAAATATTTCAAATTCTTTAGAAAATGGATTAAGTCTTTATGAGAGTTTTATGCCTTATGAAAACATCTTTGGAAAATTAACCCTAGTCATGATTGAATTTGGGAGCAAAAGCGGGAAACTCTGCGAATGTCTAGAGCTTCTTCTTGAAGAGCTCCACTCTCAAGAAATTGCAAAAAAAGAGATCAAAAAAGTCTTGTTTTATCCCT
>NZ_JAJTNB010000011.1 GCF_021300655.1 Helicobacter kayseriensis | reverse complement strand
AAAAAAAAGGGGGGGGGTGAATTTAAAACTGATCTTCTATTTTGCTCACAGCAACCTTCTAAAAAGCAAAACCTTAAAATAGGTTAAAAAAATTATATTTTTGTCGATCTAGATCAATGCTGAAACAGGGAAGTTTAAGCTAAATATTACAAAAAGGAGTTTTACGATGGCTTTTCAAGTCAACACAAATATTGGTGCGATGAACGCACATGCTCAATCAGTTTTTACGCAAGGCAAGCTTAAAAACTCATTGGAAAAACTAAGTTCTGGTCTTAGAATCAATAAAGCAGCAGATGATGCTTCAGGAATGGTTATCGCCGATAGTCTTAGATCTCAAGCTGCAAGCTTAGGTCAAGCGATCAAAAATGCAAACGATGGAATTGGGATCATTCAAATTGCCGATAAAGCAATGGATGAGCAAATCAAGATTCTAGAAACAATCAAAGTCAAGGCAACGCAAGCTGCTCAAGATGGGCAATCTGCAGAATCTAGAAGAGCGATTCAAAACGATATCGCAAGATTGATTCAAGGACTTGATAATATTGGTAACACAACAAGCTACAACGGAATCTCTTTGCTTTCAGGATCCTTTACAAACAAAGAATTCCAAATTGGTGCTTACTCCAATCAAACAATCCGTGCTTCAATTGGTGCAACAACATCTGACAAAATTGGACAAGTTCGCGTTGAAACAGGAGCAAATGTCTCTGGAGCAAGCGTAGTCTCTCTTACTTTCAAGCAAGCTGATGGGGCAAATGATGTCACACTTCAAAGTGTTGTTGTTTCTCACTCCGCAGGAACTGGTCTTGGTGCACTAGCAGAGGTCATCAACAAAAACTCTGATCGAACGGGCATCAAAGCTCAAGCAAATGTTCAATCAACATCTGATGAATCGATCAAGGCTGGGGATATCAAAGGTCTTTCAATCAATGGTGTGGTGTTTGGAGATATTATCGGAATCCAAGCAAATGATGCAGATGGAAGATTGGCCGCAGCAATTAATGCATCGACTTCAGATACTGGTGTTGAGGCATTTATAGATAATCTTGGGCGTCTCAATCTTAGAAGCGTAGATGGTCGCGGTATCTACATCAAAGCTGCAGAAGATCCAAATGCTGCTGTAACTTCACTTAATGGCGGTCAATCACTTGGTGCAGGATCAAGCAACTATGGACGACTCTCTTTGACTAGACTTGATGCAAGAGATATTCAAGTGGTGTCTGCTCCTGGTATCTCTGGAGGATCAAACTTCGCATCAATCGGATTTGGTGTTGGACAGGTTGCTGAGACAACAGTAAATCTTCGAGATGTTATGGGTGAATTTGGAGCAAGCGTTCGATCTGCAGCTGGAGGAAACCAAAATGCGGTCATCGCAAGCGGTGCGACAGGACTTGGAGCTGGTGTGACAACATTGATTGGTGCTATGGTTGTTATGAATATTGCAGAATCTGCTCAAAAAACACTTGATAAAGTTAGAGCTGATATGGGTTCTGTCCAAAATCAAATGACAAGTACAATGGACAACATTACAGTCACTCAAGTGAATGTAAAAGCTGCCGAATCTCAAATTAGAGATGTAGACTTTGCTGCAGAGTCTTCAGACTTTAGCAAATATAGCATTCTTGCTCAATCTGGAAGTTATGCACTCTCACAAGCAAACGCACTACAACAAAATATTCTAAGACTTCTTAGCTAATCCTTAAAAAGCAAAAGCTTCCCTTCTCTCTTTTGAGGGGTGGGGGGATCATGCTTTGAATCCAACTCAATCTTTAGGGGATTTTTTTGACTAATTCATATGAACTTTTTACTTTTCTTCACTCCTTGGATCTTTTGAGAGATTCTCCATCATGGTGGTGGCCAAATCATGGAGATTTTGAAGCGGTTATTGGTGCAATTCTTACGCAAAATACCAAATGGACCAATGTGCAAAAATCCCTCCAAAATCTTCAATCATCCAATCTTCTTATCTTCAATCAAAATGAAGAAAATCTGTATCGGCTATCCAAATCTAATCCCTCGCATCTTGCCCAACTCATCACTTCAAGCGGATTTGCCAACCAAAAGGCTACACGCCTTATCAAACTAGCTCAAAACATATTAAAAGACTTTGGAAGCTATCACGCCTTCACCCAAGAAACAGATGGACAATGGCTCATTTCACAAAAAGGAATTGGTCCTGAAACGCGTGATACGATTTTGAATTATGCTTGCTTAAGAGATATTATGGTGATCGATCAATATACCTATCGCTTGCTTTGTTTATATGGATATGAAATGCAAGACTATGAAGAAATACAAAATTGGATCACTCAAACAATTTGCAACCATTTTGATAAAATTCAAAATCTTTATCCATTTGAAATTTCTCTTGCCCAACTTTATGCACGATTTCATGGAAAAATCGTTGAATTTGCCAAAAAAGGATTTAAAGCTTGAAAAAATGCTTTGCTATTTTTATGTTTCTTTTTTCTTTAAGCACAGCAAACGACGCGATAGAGCAATTTGATATATCACCTCAAAATCAACCCAAATCTAAATTTCTCCCCGCACAAGTAAATTCTCCATACTATGCCTCTTTTGGTGTGCATTTTTCTTATGCCAACTTTACACATCCCCAGCTTTTCAATGTCCATTCTCTCAATAGTCTCATCTTTACTCTTGATATGGGGTGGCTTTTAAATGAGGAAAAAGGATATGACACACTCATTGGGCTCTATCTTGATGGCGCTGCAGGAGGGGGAAAGAGCAATGCATTGTATGGGCTTTTTGGTGGCGTTAAAATTGGTGGTCGATTATGGGATGGAAGAGTGATTCCTTTTTTAAAACTTGGAATGAAACTTACACACTTTCCCTTTGAATACCAAAATCGACAATTCAATACCTATGGACTTGATGCAGAAGTTGGAGCATTCTTTGATGTTGGTCAAGGGTATGGGATCAATCTATCTTATCGTTATGGATATAACTATGCCTATCAACTCAAACTAAACAATATTCATACTTCTGTTGTAATGCTTGGCTTTAGTTTTTATGATTTCAGCTTAGGATGGTAGATGCGCTTCATTTTTGTTTTTTTAATTTCATTTTTGTTATCTTGGGCTTGCCAAGGAGATTGTGCAAGCTGTCATGCAAAGCTAGATTATAAAAATGATCAAAGACATATTCCAATGACAGAATGTAAAAGCTGTCATACGGATGAAAAAATGGCTCAAATTGACATGGGAGGGTGCGGACAAGATTGCTTTGCTTGTCATCAATCCCAAAAACTCTTAACCCCTCCCCTATCTCAAGCTCATCAAGTCATACGCCAGTGCATTGATTGTCATACAAAAATCAACCCCCTTGATTTCAAACATCCCTTTCAAATCAAACCAAATCCCAGTGGTCCCTTTCCGAGCAAGCAACTGATTCCCTAAGAAAGATAGAGAGTTTTTTGATACATTCCTTCAAAGAGCCTTTTTTGATGTGAAATAAAGATATAACTCATTTGATTTTGCCTTTGGTATGTTTTCAAAATTTCAAGGATTTGATTTGCTGTCAAAATATCCAAAGATTCCAAAATCTCATCACAAATCAATACTTTTGGTCTAAGCAATAATGCTCTAAGCAACCCTACTCTTTGTGCCTCTCCACTGCTTAATGCGCGAGATCTAAGACCCAAAATACGTTCATCTAAAGCAAATTGATCCAAAATCTGAGATATATCTAATGTTTTTCCTACAACATCTCCAATCAACCTTTTCACATTTTTATAAGGATTGAGTGCAGTTTTTTGATCTTGAAAAATATATTGAATCCTATGGGGAGCAATCCCAAAAATCCTCTCTCCCCCTAGCCTTATCTCTCCCTTATAAGGTTTAAGCAATCCAGCTAAGACTTTTCCTAAAGTACTTTTTCCACTCCCGCTAGATCCATACACCAAAAGATTTTCCCCCAAAGATAATGAAAAATTAATTTGATCAAAGATGGGAACACGCACTTTTGGAAGATAGAAATGCTTTTCTTTATAATAAACAAAAGAAAGATTAGATACTTCTAGCATTTATTTTTCCAAGCTTGAAGCAAGGATCGTCCATAATCACTTTGCGAAGAATGAAAAAAACTCTCCTTTGTATTTTGTTCGATAATTTTCCCCTTCTGCAGGACAATCACTTCGTTGCATAATTCCTTAAGATAGGATAAATGATGAGTTGCAAATATAAGCGGGATTCTCATTTCTTTCAAAAGTTGAATAATGCGTTGGGCATTCTCTTCATCTAATGAGGCGGTAATTTCATCACATAACAAAATCTTTGCACCACAGACAAGACACAGAGCAAGTTGCACGCGCCTCGCCATTCCACCACTCAACTCTCGGATATAACTATGCCAAATCAAATCAAGATTTTCCAACCCCACTCTCTCCATCATTTCAAATGATAAAAGTTTCCTTTGTTTTTTGTTTAGTTTTTTGTTGTGATAGGCAAGCAGAGAATCAAAAACACATCCAATATCACTCAAAGGATAAAACCCTCCATAAATCTCAGCAGAAACATACCCGACACGACTCCTAAACATCCTCAAGGCCCTTTGATCTAGGTGCAAAACATTCCATCCATTCACCCTCAAAGTCTGCGCCTCAAGAATAAAAGGTGAAGAAAAAAGAACAATCAAAGATTTCAAGAAAGAACTTTTCCCACTACCACTTTCGCCAATGACACCCAAATTTCCAAAAAAAGGTGCAAGACTCAAGCGATCTAGAATGATTTTCTCTCCCAAAGCTAGAGTGAGATTCTGAATCTCTAGCATACCGATGTTCTCTTTTGCATATCATTGGCAACAAACAACATTGGCAAAATCATCATCATTAATGCCAAAACTGGAAAAACAATCATCCACCATCCACCAATAAAAATTGCCTTAGCAGAATCTGCCAAAATATTTCCAAGGCTTGCTTTACTGGGCTCAATCCCAAGCCCAAAAAAACTTAAAGTTGCCTCATTACCAATTGCATGGGCAAAATTCAAAATCCACAAAACAACCATCACATTCACACACGCAGGCAAAATTTCACTCCAAAGAGCACGAAATCTTGAAACCCCTAGCATCCTTGAACATTGATAATAATCTTGTTGCTCAATCTTTAAAATCTCACTATCCAAAACTTTTGCGATTAAAGCCCAATGTCCCGATGCAATCACAACAATCATCGTTAAAATCCCCCCATTCAAAAAACTCTGCACAAACATAACAAGCATCAATGATGGAAGAGCTAAAAATATCTCAATAATTCGCACTCCCAATGAATGCATAAAAAAATGAAAAAACATCACATAACAAACTGCAAACATAAAAGCCAAACTAGAAGCACCAATACCCACCAAGAAAGAGACTTTTAGAGCAGAGACAATACGCAAAAACAAATCCCTTCCTAACAAATCCGTTCCAAACCAATGAGAAGGACTTGGAGGAAGCTTGGCTTGATTTAAGAGAATCACATCTTCTTTAATTGGAAAAAACAAAACAAATAAACATATCACAAGGAGAAAACATAACCAAAACTTCATACTCTTCCCTGATTGAGTTTTGCACACAAACAATCTGCCAAAAAATTAACCACCAAAACACTTGCAAAGCTCATAAGCAAAATTGCTAACACTAAAGGATAATCTTTAAAAATCAATCCATTGATAAGAGTTTGACCAATCCCTCCATAACTAAACACACCCTCAACAACATAGGTCCCCATCATAAAACTCACAAATGATGCTGAAAAATAAGCCACTATAGGGGAAAGAGCATACTTCAAAACCCAATGCATATAAATATAAAATAAGCTCAATCCTCGTGCCAATCCAAACTGAATAAACTCTTGATTTAAAGCATCAATCAAAGTCGTACGCACAAATTGAGTAAAGATTCCTAGATGAGAGATCACCAATGTCATTACAGGCAGTGCCAAATGTAAAAGACGATTGCTGATTTGATCTTCCATCCCAATATCACTTGCACCAGAGCTTGGAAACACACTCCATTTGACACTTAAAAACAAAATAAGCAACAGTCCCAAAGAAAAAGTTGGCAAAGAAACAAACCCCATCCCCAAAAAAGCAATGCAACGATCAAGAGATGAGGACCACAGAGACAAAAAAGCTAGGATAATTGAAAAAAAAATCAACAATACAAAAGCACTTCCACCCAAAATAAGCGTATAGGGTATGCGCTCAGCAATGATTGAAGAGACACTTTCCCCGCTCATCAATGAAGTTGAAAAATCCCCCCTAAGCACTTGAAATAGCCAAGTCTGATACTGATCAAGCAAAGGGCGATGTAAATTAAGATTTTCTTCAATTTGAAATCTCATAGCTGGACTCATCCCTTGTGATACATTTGCAAAGGCGACACTTCCTTGAGAATAATAAATCAGAACAAAGCCTAAAAAGCTTACCCCCCAAAGTGCAAAAATCCCAAAAACAAGACGCCCAATAGCCCGCAAATCATTTTCTCCATTGCCAAATATTCCAAGTAAAGCCAACGCCATGATGCCCAACGATATTGGGGATAATTCCTTTAATCTCAGATTTATACACTAAGGGAAAGTTAAGATACATCAAAAAGATATAAGGAGGATCTTGATACAAGGCCTCAATAAAATCAGCGTAGGATTTTTTACGCTCAGAAAGATCAAGCGTGCTTCTTGCCAAACTCAAAGAGCGATCAACTTGAGGATTTTGATAGTGTCCAAAATTCCAACCCTCTTGGTTTAAGTCTGTATCTTCAGATCCTGCAAAAACACGATAAGTATGCAAATCAGGATCAACAGGACTCCCCCACCCTACTAGAAAACTATCCACTTGCGTATAATCAAAGCTTCCACTAGGCTTTACTACAACTTTTGTGCGAATCCCAATCTTTGCAAGCTCACTTTGCAACACAGAAGCAAGAGCAACACGCAAAGGATCATTATTCATCGCATAAATTTCAAATTCAAAATTTTTTCCATCTTTTTGCAAGATTTTATTTTGGCCCATTTTCCATCCAAGATCTTCTAATAATTTTAAAGCCTTTTTGGGATCATAAGAATAAGTGGGATATGCTAAAGGATTGGCCCAAGAAACCTGCAATGGATGATGTGCAACAAATCCATGGGAATTGATCAAAGTTTTTACCATTGCCTCTTTATTGATCGCATAATTCAATGCTATACGCACCTTTGGATCTTTTAACAAAGGATTTTTAAGATTAAACATCAGCGCACGATAATCTGCGGATGAAAGAAAAACGAGCTTAAAACGAGAATCTTTAGCAAATGAGGAAGCAATCTCAAAATCTACAAGCCCCACATCAATACTTCCGTTTTTAAGCTCTATTGCACTAATGCTTGGATTTGCAATGATTTTTAAGACAAGCTTTGGAGTTTCAACTCTTCCCAAATAAAAAAACGGATTGGCTTCCAAGCTGATATATTGCCCCTTTTTCCATTGCTTCAATCGATAAGGACCTGTTCCTATGGGAGAAGAATTAAAAGATGTTTGATTTAAGTCTTTCCCCTCAAGCAAATGTTTTGGGAGAATCCCCACACTCATCACATCTAAAAAAGCTGGGAATGGCTTTGAGAGCGTGATTCTCAATTTTTTTTCATCAAGCTTTTCAATTTTCTCAATCATCTCAAAATTAACTCTTAGAGGAGAATTGATTTTTGGATTTTTTAAACTCTGAAGAGTAAAAATTACATCATCGACTCCAAATGGCTGACCATCATGCCACTTCACCCCATCTCTTAGTTCAAACTCATAAACCAAACCATCAGCACTAACAGACCATTGTTTGGCAAGATCTGGCAAAATCTCCATTTTTTCATTCAATCTTACCAAACCTGAAAACACAACACCTATTGCCACATCGTGATCTTCGCTAAAAACAGGATTAATACGACTTGGCTCATTTTCAACAGCTACAATCAATGTATCTTTTGGTGTCGCATATATCCATGACAAAAATACCAATAAGGCACAACATAATCGCTTCATTTTCCATCCTCCAAACAAAGTGTTTCAATAATATTAACCCCAAAACCACTCAATGCACAATAATCTATGTCTTTTTTGGAACTTAAAAGCCTAAAATCACGCACCCCCAAATGCTTCAGAATTTGAGCACCGATTCCAAAGCTTTTATCTTCTGATTTGTGTGATAAACAAATCAAAAATCCTCCCTCTCTCTCAACCATCTCCAATGAATGCATAAAGCTTTTGTAATCCTCTTGCATTGTTTGAATATCTTGACGAATATGATGGAATCGAACAAGAGGAATATCTTTTTTGCCAAAAGCAAAAACCTCATACTTGCGATCCAAGTGATCCAAAAAAGAAAAACGCTTGCAAGGTTTGTCACAAAAGCTTGTCTCCACTTCTTCTGTACATAAAATCAACTTCTCTGAACTTAGACGATATTGAACCAAATCGGAAACATAAAGAATATGAAGATTATGCTTTTGGGCAAAATCAAATAAAAATCGATCCCCTCTCCTTGCCATACTTCCATCACTTTTCATCATTTCACAAATCACAGCCACAGGAGCAAGTCCTGATAATTTACACAAATCTACACTTGCCTCTGTATGCCCTGTCCGCACAAGTACTCCCCCCTCCTTTGCAATCAAAGGAAAAATATGGCCAGGCCTTACAAAATCACTTGGCTTTGAATTAGGATTACACATCAAAGAAATAGTCATATCACGTTCATAAGCTGAGATTCCTGTCGTCGCATCTTTGGCATCAATACTTACCGTAAAAGCCGTGTGATGATTTGAATCATTATGATGAACCATTGGCGTCAGGTCCAATTGATCTGCAATCTCTTGAGTAATAGAGACACAAATCAACCCTCGTGCCTCTGTTGCCATAAAATTCACCTTTTCTGGAGTGCTAAAAATCCCAGCATAAACCAAATCTCCCTCATTTTCACGATCCTCATCATCCATCACGATAATCATTTCTCCTCGTTTAAATGCATCGATTGCCTTCTTTACACGCTCTTCAACCATTTCTACCCTTTCCTTTCTTATAATTTTCATTACATCTAAAACAAATCAAGCTTCAATCTTTTGCAAGCCTAGATTTTTCTATACCCAATCGCTTCGATAAGATGAGTTTTGCAAATTCTCTCGCTCCCCTCAAGATCTGCAATCGTCCTTGCCACACGCCTCAATCTATGAGTTCCCCTATAAGACATCCCTAGCTTTTCCATTGCACGCAACAAAAAATCACTGCATTCTTGATCCAAAGGACAAAACTGCTCAATTCCCTTTTCATCAAGCTTCCCATTTGGTATCTTCTGCCCACGCTCTTTTTGCTTTGCAAACGCAAGGAAAACTTTTTCTCTCATTTCCTGAGATGAGATTCTGCTTTGAGATGCAAGATGATCTGACATTTGCACAAAAAGATCCATACGATCCCAAAACGGCTCTGAAAGCCTATTTTTGTAGTTTGCAATTTCTTTGTCCTGACAGCGACATTCGCGACTTGTGCTCAATAGATTCCCACAAGGACAAGGATTTTGAGCTCCAACAAACAAAAATGATGTCTCATATTCAATCTTGCTATGAACCCTTGAGATAACCAAGGAATTATTCTCCAAAGGCTCTCTAAGAGATTCTAAAATCTCCTTTTTGAAATGCAACAATTCATCAAAAAATAAAATCCCCTGATGCGCCAAAGCAATTTCTCCAACTTTAGCTTCTAATGCTGTTGCTGATCCAAGAATGCTTGCTTTGCTTGCACTTTGATGTGGATTTCTAAAAGGACGCATTGGCGAATATATAATCTTATTATGACTCAAAGCTTGAAGTTTCATGCACTCAATCATTTCTTCCAAACTCATAGGAGGCATAATGTAGCGCATTCTCTTGGCAATCATACTTTTTCCACAACCTGGACTTCCTTCAAAAACAATATTATGAAAACCACTCGCAGCAATTAAAGCAGCACGCTTAGCAATATCCTGCCCAATCACATCATAAAAATCGCACTCAATCTCTGAGGAGTAATAATATTTTTTTCCTCCAATTTCAACAAAAGAAAATTCTATGTTTTTAGAATGATAAGGCAATGGCAATTCATCAAGAGTGATAAGTTCAAAAGCCTCCTGTAATGAAGAAACAAAATAAAACTCCAAAGAAGGAATCAAAGAAAAAATTTCCTCTCCTCCCTTGGGGAGAATAATTTTTGCATTAGGCTTAAGGAGGGCAATCTGAAGCAAAAGAGGGAAAATGCTCTCTTGAGATTTAAGTGCACCATCCAAACCAAGCTCACCAAAAGCAAACCATTCATTCTTCAATTCTTGTTTTTGTAATGCACCCAGTAAGGCTATTGGGAGATCAAAGTGACTTCCACTTTTGGGCAAATCCGCAGGAGAAAGGTTGATAATAAATTTCATTGGAGGCATCGAAATCTTGCAAGCCTGAAGAGCAGATTGGACGCGATGTTTGGCTTCCAAAATCGCATGATTTGCAAGACCCGTGATATGAAAGTTAGGCAATCCTCTTGCAAATACCCCCTCAACAGCAACAATTTTTGCACCACTCCCAAATCGTGTGGCACAAAAAATCGTATTGCTCATCTTTTGCTTTTTTGAATCTTTTTAAATTCTTTTTCAAATTTTTTGCGCTTAATAATGGATAAACGATCCACAAACAACACACCATTGAGATGATCGATTTCGTGTTGTATTGCTACAGCAAGATATCCTTGAGCTTGCAAGGTTTGAGGATTTCCAAAGCGATCTTGATATCGCACCTCAAGCTCTTCAAAACGCAAAACATCTTCATAAAAATTAGGAACAGATAAGCAACCTTCGCTAAAAAAAATTTCTCCCTCTTTGTGGATAATTTCAGGATTGATCATTTCTAAAAGATCTTCTTTGTATTGTTGCTTATCTTCTCGTGGAATATTTACAAGCAAAGCACGAATATCTCTACCCACTTGAATCGCAGCTAGACCTACTCCATCTTTTGCAATCATCGTATCATACATGTCATCTAAGAATTGATGCAACTCTTCATTAAAAAGATCAACATCGCGAGATCGTTTTTTTAATATAGGATTAGGATAATGCAAAATATCTAAAACCAAAAGTTCTCCTTTTAAAAACTAAACACAATCTTATCTTAGAATCAAAAAGGAAAAGCTTTCTTTAATATTATTTTGAAGATTTTATCCCCCCTTTTTTTACAAGACAGCCTTAAATAATTTTATTTTTTTCCAACACTTGATCAATCAATCCATACTTTTGAGCTTCCAAAGCGCTCATAAAGAAATCTCTATCTGTATCTTTTTCAATTTGCTCAAGAGTTTGTCCTGTGTTCTGAACAAAAATCTGATTCAAAATTAGCTTGAGACGCAAAATTTCCTGAGCTTGGATTTGTATATCTGTAGCCTGTCCTCTAGCTCCACCCAAGGGTTGATGTATCATAATGCGACTGTGGGGAAGAGAGTAACGCTTACCTTTTGTCCCACAACTCAGCAAAAAAGCCCCCATAGAAGCAGCTTGTCCAATACAAATCGTGCAGATATCAGGGCGCACATAATTCATCGTATCATAGATACTCATCCCGCTTGTAATAACTCCACCTGGAGAATTAATATAGAGATAAATATCCTTTTGAGGATCTTCTGCTTCCAAAAACAAAAGCTGTGCGACAATAGAAGAAGCAAGCTCATCATTAATCTCTCCGCTCAAGAGAATAATGCGATCCTTGAGCAAACGAGAATAAATATCATAACTTCTCTCTCCCCTCCCTGTCTTTTCAACTACATAAGGAATATAATTCATTATTTTTCCTTACTTGCTTTTGTCTTCTTATCACCCTCTGCTTTTTTACTTGTTTTTGTTTTGCTCATCTTGGCTTCTTTTGCCTCTGTTTCCTCTGCTTGAGCTTTTGTTTTTGATGTTTTCTTATCTTGAGATGCTGATACATTGAGTTTTTCATCCAAAAGCATTGTCAAGATTCGATCTTCAAGCATCGCCATTTTTACAGCTGGCAAAAGATTATTTTTTTGATAAAACTCAAGCATCATTTTTGGATCTTGTCCACTCATCATAAATTCATAATACAAAGCTTGAATCACTTCATTATCTTGAATTTGGACTTGATATTCCTTAGCTGCAGCATCAACAATAAAGGTGATTCTTACGCTTTTTTGAGCCTCTTCTTTGAGTTCATCACGCTTTTGTTGAATCTTATTTTGATCTCCTTGGAATGCCTCAAATTCTTCTTGCTTCAAGCTTCTAGCATAATTATTTAACAAAATATTTGTCTCTTGGTCAACGATCAAATCAGGCAAATCAAATTGAATGGTTTCTAAAATATTTTCAACAAATTTTGGTTTAGCTTCTTCATTATAAAGCTTTGCTTTTGCCTCATTTTGCAACTGCAATTTTACTTGATCTTTTAGCGTCTGCAATGTTGCATCAGCCTGATTGAGGACTTTTTGCGCTAATGCATCATCAACTTTTACTTCACCTTTGACCTTAATTGCATGAAGTTTAATTTTAAAAATCGCTTCTTGTCCTGCTAATTCTTTAGCTTGATAATCTTGTGGGAAAGTAACCTTAATATCTTTTTCTTCTCCCTTTTTCATTCCCACCAATTGCTCTTCAAAACCAGGGATAAACTGACCACTTCCAATCAATAAATCAAATTTTTCTGCCTTTCCACCCTCAAATGCCTTCTCTCCAAGAAAACCTTCAAAATCAATATTAGCAGTATCTCCATTTGCAAGAGTCGCACTTTCTTTTGCCTCAACAAGAGGAGTATGTGTTTTTGCGATCTCATCTATGCGCTCATCAATTTCTTTAAGACTTGGTTGCTTGATCTTGATATCTGGAACACAGGATTTCAACTGAGAGATGTCGACCTTGGGAGCGATGCTAATTTTAAATTCAACTTCAATTTCACTTCCCTTTCTATCAAACTTCGTAATCGCAGGATTTCCAAGAACTTGATTTTGCTCAATTTTCAATTCTTTTAAAGCTTCTTGAAAGCTTTCTCTTACTGCCTCTTGCTCAACTTCTTGCTGAATTTGTTTTGCATAGCGTTGCTTAACTATAGACAAAGGAGCTTTCCCTTTTCTAAATCCATGAATATTGACATTTTTTGCAAATTGCTGAGCAATGCTTTGAGATTTTTTATCCACAATCTCTGCTGAAATAATGCTACTTGCAATCGCATTGGCTTGATTAACTTTTTGCGCTCTTACACTCATATTCTTCCTTGTTTAGATGATTTACTTGAAGTATAATTTTCTAATTCTATCAAAATATAATTTAAAACCAAAAAATGACTTTCTCACTCCCAACTTCACTAATAAGGATTGAAGATGCCTCTTAACTCAATCAAACAAAAACTTTCTCACTCCTCCTTTTCTCTTTCGCCCAGTTTTGGAATCCTCTCTTATGTCTTTCCCACAAACTTTAGAGCCACAGGTCTCAAGCCCAATGTAGGGGATATCGTAGAGGTTCATGGCAACAATAAAACAATCGGTATTGTTACAGCCTCTAGGCAAGATTCTTTTGATATCACTCCTTTTTCGTTTGTTGAAGGACACAAAAGTGGAGATCGAGTATATCTACTTAAAACAGGCCTAACAATCCCTGTGGGTGATTTTTTGCTTGGACGCATCATCAATCCCCTTGGTGAGCCTCTTGATGAAAAAGGCGAGATTCCTCACTCTCCCTCATCTCCTATCATCAAACCCCCCATCAGCGCGCTCAAGCGCGGAATGATTGATGAGGCCTTTCATACAGGGATTAAAAGTATTGATGGGCTTTTGACTGTTGGAAAAGGACAAAAATTAGGAATCTTTGCAGGAAGTGGTGTGGGAAAATCGACCCTTATGGGAATGATTGTTCGTGGATCATCTTCTCCTATCAAAGTTATCGCTCTTATTGGAGAAAGAGGAAGAGAAGTTCCAGACTTTATTCACAAAAATCTCAATGGAGACTTGAGCAATACGGTTTTGGTGGTTGCAACAAGCGATGATTCTCCTCTGATGAGAAAATATGGCGCCTTTAGTGCAATGGCAATTGCAGAATACTTTCAAAATCAAGGTCACGATGTGCTTTTGCTGATGGATTCTATTACGCGTTTTGCTATGGCACAAAGAGAGATTGGCCTTTCACTTGGAGAGCCACCCACAAGCAAAGGTTACCCACCCTCTGCCCTCACTCTTCTCCCCCAGCTCATTGAAAGAGCGGGGAAACTTGAAGGAAAAGGAGCGATCACAGCATTCTTTACAGTTCTTGTTGAAGGAGATGATTTGAGTGATCCAATTGCAGATCAAAGTCGAAGTATCCTAGATGGACACATTGTCCTTAGTCGTGAAATGACAGATTTTGGAATCTATCCGCCCATCAATCCCATAAAATCAGCCTCAAGAGTTAGCTCAGACATTACAGATGAGATGCAAAAAAAAGCTTCTCAGAAATTCCGCAAACTCTATTCTCTACTCAAAGAAAACGAAGTTCTCATTCGCATTGGGGCATATCAATATGGAAATGATCCTCTTTTGGATGAGGCAATTGATAAAAAAGATTGGCTTGAGCTTTTTCTCAAACAAGAAGAAAATGAAGTCATTGACTTTAAGGAAACACAAAAAAAATTACAAGAAATCTTATAAATTAATTGGAATAAAGTTTTTTTGTGATATAACGCCCAAGAATTTTTATTTCAAAACAAAAATTAATTTTTATTTAACCAAAAAAGGAAAAGCATGCGAGTTTATCTAGACAATAATGCAACAACAATGCTTGATCCAAAAGCATTTGAGCTCATGAAGCCATATTTTTGTGAGCAATATGGCAACCCAAACTCTCTCCATAAATTCGGAACAGAAATACATAAAGCAATCAGCGAATCATTTGATAAGCTTTATGCAGGGATTAATGCAAAAAATGAAGATGATGTCATCATTACTTCTTGTGCCACCGAATCAAACAACTGGGTTTTGAAAGGTATCTATTTTGATGAGATCTTGGGTAAAAACAAAAATCACATCATCACAACAGAAGTCGAGCACCCTGCTATTAGAAGTACTTGTGCTTTTTTAGAGAGCTTAGGCGTAGAAGTCACTTATCTCCCTATTGATGAAGATGCTAGAGTTACAGCCCAACAAGTACGCGAAGCAATCACAGAAAAAACAGCCCTTGTGAGTGTGATGTGGGCCAACAATGAAACAGGGGTTATTTTCCCAATCGAAGAAATTGGTCAAGTTTGCAAAGAAAAAGGAGTGCTTTTTCATACAGATGCAGTTCAAGCAATCGGCAAGATTCCTGTTGATGTTGTAAAGGCAAATGTTGATTTTCTTTCTTTTTCTGGACATAAATTTCACGGACCCAAAGGAATTGGGGGACTTTATATCCGCAAAGGAGTTTCACTTACTCCTTTATTCCATGGTGGAGAACATATGGGTGGAAAAAGAAGCGGAACGCTTAATGTGCCCTATATTATTGGAATGGGAGAAGCGATGAGACTCGCTCAAGAGGGACTTGATTATGAAGCAAGAGAGGTAAGACACTTAAGAGATTATCTTGAGGATGCGATTTTAAAAAACGATGAAGTTATCGTAGTAGGCAAAAAAGAGCTCAAAGTCCCAAATACAATCTTGACAAGTATTAGAGGAATTGAAGGAGAAGCAATGCTTTGGGATCTCAATAAAGCAGGCATTGCAGCTTCTACGGGAAGTGCTTGTGCAAGTGAAGATTTAGAGGCCAATCCCGTCATGAGTGCAATCGGAGCAGACAAAGAACTCGCACATACTGCGATTCGTTTTTCTCTCTCGCGATTTAATACTCAAGAGGAGATTGACTATACTATTCGTATTTTTAACCAATCAATTCAAAGACTAAGAGAAATTTCATCAACTTATTAAAGGATTAATAATGGCAAAAAATGACTTATTAGGTGGCGCACTATGGGATGCTTATTCAAACAAAGTAGCTCAAAGAATGGACAACCCAACACATTTAGGAGTTCTTACAGAAGAAGATGCAAAGGCTAGAAATGCCAAACTTATCGTTGCAGACTATGGAGCAGAATCTTGCGGAGATGCGGTGAGATTGTATTGGCTTGTCGATGAAGAGGACACAATCATTGATGCAAAGTTCAAAAGTTTTGGATGCGGGACAGCAATTGCAAGTAGCGATATGATGGTAGAACTTTGCTTGGGTAAAAAAGTCCAAGACGCAGTCAAAATCACCAATATTGATGTGGAAAAAGCCCTTAGAGATGATCCTGATACTCCAGCAGTTCCTGGGCAAAAAATGCACTGCTCTGTTATGGCTTATGATGTCATCAAAAAAGCTGCATCTTTATATCTTGGGAAAGATATGGCTGATTTTGAAGATGAGATTATTGTTTGCGAATGTGCAAGAGTGAGCCTTAGCACGATCAAAGAGGTGATCAAACTCAATGATCTCAAAACTATCGAAGAGATCACAAATTTCACAAAAGCTGGTGCATTTTGCAAAAGCTGTATCAAACCTGGCGGGCATGAAGCAAGAGATTATTATCTTGTGGATATTTTGCGCGAAACACGCCTTGAGATGGAAACAGAAGCCCTCAAGCAAAATGCTCAAAAGGTTCAACTTGGGGACTTACCATTTGCAGAAATGACAATCGTTCAAAAAAGCAAAGCGATTGATAAAACTATCGATGAACATATTCGACCGATGCTTATGATGGATGGAGGAGATTTAGAGATCATTGATATCCAAGATTCTCAAGATGGTCATACTGATATCTTTATCCGCTATCTTGGAGCTTGCCATGGATGTGCTTCAGCTAGCACTGGCACACTCTATGCGATTGAAAATGTTCTGCAAGAACACCTTGATTCTAATATTCGCGTTTTACCCGTATAAACCAAGAAGGAGAGAGCCTTCTCTCCTTAAGCTTTCACTATTTATTCGCTCACCCCTCAATAATCAACTCTACTGGACAGTGATCACTTCCCATAATCTCTGGATAAATTTTTGCACTCACTAAAGAATCTTGAAGAGATGTTGAACACAAGAAATAATCAATCCGCCATCCAGTGTTGTTTGCCCTAGCTTTTCCCATATAACTCCACCAAGTATATGCTCCCTCCAAAGTAGGATAAAAATATCTAAATGTATCAATAAATCCCGATTCCAAAAGCTTGCTCATCTTTTCTCTTTCCTCATCAGTAAAGCCTGCATTTTTCCGATTTGTTTTGGGATTTTTCAAATCAATCTCTTGGTGTGCGACATTCAAATCCCCACATACAACCACAGGTTTAGAACGCTCCAAATTTTTCAAATACGCCCTAAAATCATCTTCCCACTCCATACGATACTGCAATCGTGCAAGCTCTCTTTGAGAGTTGGGTGTATAAACATTGACAAGATAAAATTTCTCAAACTCTGCACAAATGATTCTTCCCTCTTTATCATGATGCTCTATCCCCATATCATAAGTCACATTTAAAGGTCGCTTTTTGGAAAAAACTGCCACTCCCGAATATCCCTTCTTCTCTGCAGAGTTCCAAAACTCCTCATATCCATCAAAATCAAAACTTGCCTGATCTTGATGCATTTTTGATTCTTGAATACAAAATACATCTGCATCAACAGATCTAAAAAAATCCATAAACCCCTTATTCATACACGCTCGCAATCCATTCACATTCCACGAAATCAGTTTCATTAATCATTCTCCTTGTTTGAAATCAATCCAGCCTCATATAAAAAAATCGAAGGCTCATATGCAAGCTTTTTAAGATCATCTTTCTTAGCATAGCTCAAAAACAATCTTTCTTTTGCTCGCGTTACAGCCACATAAAACAAACGCCTTTCTTCTTCCAAGCTCCCTCCCTTGCTCATCAATTTGCGATTTGGGAATCTTCCATCCATCAAATCCACAATATACACTTCTTGGAACTCTAACCCCTTGCTTGCGTGGATACTCAATAAATTCACCCCACTCCCCTCACTTGCCTCACTCCCTCCCAAAATCATCGCATTTAAAAAAGCACCCAAATAAGCATAAGGCTTACTTAAACTCTCAAGCAAAACAACTTTTCTTTCAATTCTCTCCATCGCTTCTATCTCTTTTTGAGAATCAATGCTTCCATCTTTGTTTTTTGCCCTCTCTCTAGCAAGGGATTTGATAATCTCTCCAAAAAAAGAAGAGGTGCGGATTGCTTGGATCAAAAAAGTTGGATGAGAAATCCCTCGCACTTTCTTAACTAACAAAAAAAAGAGATTAAGGAATCTAGCTCCCTCACTTGTGAGCTTTGGATGTTCAAACATAGGATGAGAACAAATCCCCTCATCAACTATCAAATCAAATCTTGAAGCGTTTTCTAGCGCAAAGAAATCTTCAAATAAGCCTAGCTGAGAAGATTTTGCCCTCATCGCATAGGGTTTAATCCCCTCTTTTGGATTTAAAAGACCTACGATAGGATCTCCCTCTCCTAAAGCACTCAATGCCTCATAAATATCCTTAGCGATAGAATTCCCAATCCCTTTGCCATAACCCAAAATATGGATGTAAGCCATCATATCTTTTGAATTATGAAAGCATGCACACAGATCAAGCAAAAGAGCGATTTCCCTTGTTTCAAAAAAACTACTCCCTCCTTTTCTCCTAGAAGCGATCCCTAGCTCCCTCAAACTCGCTTCAATTCCATCTGCACTTGAGTTATTGCGAAAAATAATCGCAATCTCTTGATGAGCCACACCACTTAATGCAATGCGCTTAGCAATCCCCTGATATTGCAAAAAAAGCTCATCATAAACCAAAAGCTTTGGAGGATCAAAGATCCCCTCCTTCATTACTTCTAAGCCTTTGGGGTAGATTCTTTCATTGCGTGAAATTACGCGATTGGCAAGATCTAGAATCATCTCGCTAGAGCGATAGTTTTTTGTCAAAGTAAAAACTCTTGCCTCTGGATAGTCAATCTTAAAATTCCCAATGATAGAAATATCTGCACCATTAAAAGCATAAATACTCTGATCATAATCCCCGACACAAAATAGGCTCTTTGGAGCAAGAGTTTTAAGAATCGATTCTTGCAAAGGATTGGTATCTTGATACTCATCACATAAAATTTCTTGAAATGGACAGCCTCTCTCCTCTTGCAATCTTTTCATTTCAGAGCGATAGAGTAAAAGAAGGTCATTGTAATCCACATAACCATATTCTCGTTTCAGTGCATCAAACTCATCAAAAATACCCTCATAGATTTGCAAAAACTGCATTTGTGCAGGGGCTTTTTCCTCCAAATATTCCCCAAAGCTTCTCTCCCCTCCAGAATTTAAAAACAAAGCATAAAAATCATACAAATATTGTGAGGTATAAGGTTTAGAATCAAAAGTATCCAAAAACGCTCGCCTCTCATAAATACTTTTAAACAAAACCTTGAGCTCTCGTGGTTGTTTAAGTGAGACTTTCAAATGTTCTTTGAGATATTTATAAGCTACAGCATGAAAAGTTCCTGATTGGATCTTTTTGGCAAGCTCTGCCCCAAAAAAACGCCCCACTCTTTCAATCATTTCACTGCTTGCCTTATTGGTAAAAGTCAAAAGTAAGATTTCCTCAGCCCTAATCCCAGTTTGCAACAAATAAGCAATACGCCCCACAATCGTAGAAGTTTTTCCAGTCCCCGCTGAAGCAATGATCAGATTCTGCCCCATGGGGGCTGTTGCTGCTTTTTTTTGCTCGGGATTAAGATTGCTTAAAGGCATCAAGCCCTCAATGATTATTGAAATGCATTTTTCTTGGAAGCAAAACTAAAGCAATCAATGCAATTAAAGTCGCAATCAAAGGATTATATTCCACTCCCCAATTTGCAAGAGCCACTCCTCCAAGCAAAGTAGCAATAGCAATCCCAAGATTGAAACTCGCTTCATTGAGAGAGATCGAACTTTCAATATTTTTTGGAGTATATCGCTTAGCACTATAAAGTGAAAACATTTTGATCGATGAAACACAGGCAAATCCCCAAAAACTCACCATACAGAAATTTGCCACAGCCACCAAAGGATATTGGATACTAAAAAATAGCCCAAACAAAGAAAGCCCAAGCAGAGATAATGTCAATCTCAAACAAGAGATTGCTCCCATCTTATCAGCCAATTTTCCTCCAATTAGATTCCCCAAAATCCCAAAAGCCCCATAAATCAATAAGACTAAACTCAGCTCTTGATGATTAAAACCACCCAAATCCACAAAAAAAGGCTCAACATAAGTATAAAAAGTAAAAAGACTTCCGCAAAATCCAGCAGTAATCAAAAACGATCTCCACATTTGCAAGCTTTTTAAGCCATCAATTAGCCCATTGAGATTTGTTTTTTGCCCTTGAATATTTGCAGGCATCACACACATCACACTCAACAAAACACAAAGAGTTAAAACAGTAATACAGAGAAACAAAAATTGATATCCATAGGTATTTCCAATCATTGCTCCCAATGGCACACCACTTACCATAGAAATTGTAAGCCCTGATACCATCAAAGCCAATGCTTGAGATTCTTTTCCTTTTTGTGCGACTTGCGTGCAAGTTAGTGTTGCAATCACAAAAAATACTCCATGCATACACCCACACACAAATCTAGCCACAGCAGTCAAATAAAAGCTCGAACTCAAAAAAACCACCAAATTCCCCAAGGCAAAAATCCCTAAGTTGATACTCAACTGAGCCTTGCGATGCAAGGAACTCAGCGGAACAGTCAAAAGTGGAGCCCCCACAATCACCCCTATCGCATAAAGAGTTGTGAGATACCCAGCCTCTGTGAGCGAGATCTGCAAACTTTGAGCAAGATTATTTAAAATCCCCGCCATAGAAAGCTCAGCGACTCCCATACAAAAGGCGCTCAAGGCAAGAGGAATAATAGAAAAATAAGACGGATGAAGTTTCATCTAAAAATCCTCACAATCAAAAATCAAACCGGTGATTCTAAAACAAAACTTATCAAACCTTGACGCAAATCTCACTCATATCTTAAGGCTTCAATTGGATTGAGTTTTGATGCTCTCCTTGCAGGCAAAAATCCAAAAACCACACCAATCACAATACAAAACATCAAAGCCCACAATGCAATCCCTATATCAAAAATAAAAGGCATCTTAAAATATTGACTAAGAGCATAAGTTGCTCCTACAGAAAGACACACACCAAGCACCCCTCCAAACACACTCAAGACAATCGATTCAATCAAAAATTGCAAAAGCACTTCGCCACTTGTTGCACCAATGGCGATTCTGATACCAATCTCTCTTGTCCTCTCGCTGACTGAAACAAGCATCATATTCATAATCCCAATCCCCCCAACCAAAAGACTAATGCTAGCAACAGCTGTGATAAAAATAGTCATCGTCTTTGTTGTGGAATCCATCATCTGCAAGATTTCCTTAGTATCCATCACTTCAAAAGGAGCTTTTTGCCTTTCATCAACCCCTCTAATCTCTCTAAGGATTCCAATCACCTCCTCACTCATCTTTGTCGAATCAACCCCATCTTTAAGAGAAATATAAACACGCTTGATATGGTTTAAAGAAGCATTAGAATTAATAAGAGAAGAAAAGGTTTTCAAAGGAACAAGCACAATATCATCTTGATCTTGACCCATTGCACCCTGACCTTTTTCTTTTAAGATCCCTACCACCTCACAGACAAATGATCCAATTTTTAAATATGATCCAAGGGGATTTTGCTCTCCAAAAAGCTCTTTTTTCACACTATTGCCAATGACGCACACTTTTGAAATCTGGCGAAATTCTTCTGTTTCAAATTCCCTGCCTTGAGCGATGCTTGAATTGGTCGTCTGCAAATACTCTTCCCCAACACCCGCAACCAAACCCATCACATTTTTGCCACCATATTGCAACAAAGCACTAGTATCTGAAAAAGGAGAAAGAGAGGCGATTTTCCCCTCCAAGCGTGATCGCAAAAGATCCACTTCATTTTGAGAAAATCGCAATCTCCCTACACTAACACCTCTAGAATCTAAAGCCCTTGAAGGAAAAACGATCAATAAATTACTTCCAAGATTTGCAATACTTTGGGTGATATCCTGTGTAGTAGCACGGCCAAAATTGACCATTGCCACAACAGATGCCACTCCGATAATCACACCCAAAATCGTCAAAAATGAACGCAAAAAATTTCTAAAAATCTGCCTAAAAGCGATCAAAAATGCATTCCAAATCATCTCCTTATCTCTCCCTCAATCCCCCCATCTCTAAAATAAATTTCTCTTGAAGCAAAGGCTGCCATCTCTTTTTCGTGAGTAACCATCAAGATACTAATCCCCTCGCTTGTATTGATTTCTTGCAAAAACTCCATAATCTCCAAGCTTCTTTGGCTATCTAGATTCCCTGTTGGTTCATCTGCGATCAAAAACTTTGGAGCGATCGCCAAAGCCCTTGCAATCGCTACCCTTTGTTGTTGCCCCCCGCTTAGTTCTGCACTTGTATGATGACTCCATCTCTCTAGCCCAACTCTTTGGAGTGCAAGCATTGCAAGCTCTCTGCGATCTTTGGAGGAATAACCCTTATACATCAAAGGAAGTTCAACATTTTCAAGCGCTGTGGTTTTGGCTAGCAAATTAAACCCCTGAAAAACAAACCCAAAATAATTCCTTCTAAGTCTTGCTCGCTCATTCAAACTTAGCTCACAAACATTCACACCACAAAAATCATAAACCCCTCCATCTGCCTCATCCAAACATCCCAAAATATTTGAAAGAGTTGATTTTCCACTCCCACTTGGCCCCATAAGAGCGATAAATTCCCCTTGATAAATTGTCAGATTCACCCCTTTTAAAACTTGAAAATGATTTTCCCCACTTCCATAGCTTTTTTGGAGATCTTTAAGCTCGATTAACTTCACTGGATCTTTTCCTCCAAAATCACTTGCGCACTACTTGAAAGTCCTTCAACTTGCACATACTTTCCATCTGAGATCCCCACTTCGATATCTTGTTTTTGGGGTTTTTGGTTGTTTAAAATCCAAATAGATTTGTTTTCTGCCAAATGGTGTGTTTGCCTTTTTCTTCGTGGAGGAGCAAAAAAGGTGGGCTGTTTTTTAGAAACCGCTTCTTGAACTTTTGGAGAATAATAAAGTGCAGAAACTGGGATCAATAAAGCATCTTTGACTTCTTGGACTTGGATTGTTGCTGTTGCACTCATTCCTGGACGCAAAAGCAAGTCTTGATTTTGCACAAGGATAGTCACCTCATAGCTTACGATATTATCTGTCACGCTTGATCCATAATTGATCTTATCCACATAAGCACCAAATACGCGATTAGGATAAGCATCGACGCTAAAACTCACCTTTTGTCCAAGCTTGATCTTCCCAATATCAGATTCTGAAATCTTCACCACAAGCTTCATTTCTTCAAGATTCCGAGCCACTTTAAAAAGCTCTGGAGCCGAAAAACTTGCCGCCACTGTTTGTCCCACATCAATACTTCTGACTAAAACCACTCCATCAATGGGTGAAGTGATGATGGTATTATCATAATCAATCTGTGTGCTTTTGATATTGGCTCTAATCTCTTGGATATTGGCCTCCTTGCTCAAAATCTCTGCTTGAATCATTTCATAGGCAACTTGTGCATTTTGCACATCTGCAAATGAGGGATATTTTCCCTTGCTTTCCTTGTGAAGCTTTTTGAGACGATCAAACTGCCATTTCTTATCTTTCAATGAACTCTGAAGAGAGAGAAGCTGGGCTTCTGCGGCTTTGAGTTGGGCTTGATTTCGCTCCAATTCTTGCAAAATCTTTTTATCATCAATCTTGGCTAGGACCTGCCCCTTTTTGACCAGATCATTGGTATCAACATATAATTTATCAATGATTCCAGACACTTGAGATCCAATCTGTACTTCATTGAGCGGGTTAAGCGTCCCTGTCGCGCTGATAGAATTGGTGATATCCCCTTGTATTGGATGAGTTGTAATATATTCAACCAATTTTTCCTTAGGCTTTTTGATCTGATAATAAATCACCCCCAACACACCCCCCAACAAAAAGATCAGAAAAAGATATTTTTTGATCTTTGGTTTAGGACGCACGATTTTCAATACTTCCTCACGCATTTTGTTCTCCATCTAAAAATTTGACGAAGTTGAAGTATAAAAGCAAAAATAAAATCAATAATGACTCTTGCTTAAGAGTTTTCTTTTTCTTGATTCTCTTCTATGATTTTTTCCCACTTCTGAATCTTTTGCATCATTTCATCTAAACTTTGGCATCCTCCAAAATTTCCCCAAAATTTTTCTTTCAAACGCTCCAAATGCTCAAAGACCTCAATCGCCCTTTCCCCTTCTTGCGTGAGCTTTGTCCCTCCTCCTCCCCTTCCCCCACTGCTACTTACAACAAGCTCTTCTCCTCCAATCTCTCTGATTTGATGAAGACTATCCCATGCAGCCTTATAACTCATATACATTTTTTTTGAGGCTTTCAAAAGCGAACCTTCTTTTTTGATATGCCTCAACAGCTCAACGCGTCCTCTTCCCAAATAACTCCTCCCCCCTTTTTTGATCCAAATCCGCGAATGTATTAAAAACTCATCCATTCAACAAAATCGCTCCAATCACACCAGCAATAATCAAAGGAATGTTATAAACCAAAAATGTCGGCACACAAGTATCCCAAATATGATTATGTCCTCCATCAGCATTCAGCCCAGAAGTTGGCCCCAGTGTGCTATCACTTGCAGGAGATCCGCTATCTCCCAATGCTCCAGCGATCCCTACAAGCAAGATAATAGATGCGGGACTAAACCCCAAAGCCAACCCAAGGGGACAATAAATCGCTGCGATAATGGGAATCGTCCCAAAAGAAGTCCCAATACCCATTGTGATCAATAACCCCACAAGCAACATCAAAAAAGCAGCCATTATTTGATTATCCATCAAGAGCGTGGCTTGATCGACAAGCATTCCAACCGCTCCGGTCTCTTTAAGCACTCCACTAAAGCCAGAAGCGACAAGCATCACAAAAGCAATAAATGCCATCATACTCATCCCCCCCTCCATCACAGAATCAATATTTTTATAAGCAATGCCTTTAGTCAAAATCATCACAAGGATTCCGCACAATGCCCCCAAAGGAAGTGAAGAGCTCAAAAGCTGAACTGCAAAGGTGACAATCACTCCAGCCAAAACCCCATAATCTCGTCCAGTCATTTTGATATGGTCAAGATCTATTTGTTCAATGCGTGCCTGAACATACTCTCTTGGACGCACATACAAAACAAAAATCGCTACAAATAACCCGACCAACATTGCCACACCCCCAATCCACATCACTGAAGTCACATCATATAGATTGACAGGCACTCCATTTTGTATCAGATTGTCCTTAATCACACTTTGAAAAATCAAACCAAATCCAATAGGCAGAGTAATATAAGGAGCTTGAAGCCCAAAAGATAGAGCACACGCTACAGCACGCCTATCAAGCTTCATCTTATTCATCAAGAGCAAAAATGGCGGGATCAAAATAGGAATAAAAGCGATATGCACAGGAATCAAATTTTGCGAAAAGCAAGATACAAGAGCGATAAACAAACAAAATAAAATTTTCTGATTACCCACAAAAGCACTCACCCACTTGACCAAAAACTTAGTGAGATTACTTTGTCCGATTGCAAAAGCAATCGCACCCAAAAGAATATAACTCAAAGCTGTCTCAAGATTCCCGCTCATACTTGAGATAAACACACTTAGTGTCTTTTCGATACTCATTCCCCCCACCACTCCAGCGACAAGCGCAGAAAATACAATAGCAAGCATCACATTAAACCGCAGGAGACATAATACAGACATCAAAATGATGGAGATCACAACAGGATTGCCCAAAATCATATTTTTCCTTTGCAAAATCAAAACTCTTCAAACATCTAGGGCTTTATTCTAGCAAACAACGCTCCAAAATCTGAAAGATTGCAGATTTTCAAGACTTTTTCCATAAATTCCTGCTAACAAATTATTGAAAGTTGAATTTTTTACTGTTAAAATCTCGCCCTTTAAATCAAATTCAAATAGGCATGTCATATGAAGAATCTGGTCATCGTAGAATCTCCTGCAAAAGCTAAAACGATCAAAAATTTCCTAGGCAAAGACTATGAAGTCATCGCATCTAAAGGGCATATCCGCGATCTACCGCAAAAAAAATTCGGCATCAAAATCCAAGATCAACACTTCACGCCAGAATATGTCATCTCAAGCGATCATAAAGAAATCGTTGCCAAAATCAAAGAGCTTGCCAAAAAAGCCAAAACGATCTATATCGCAACCGATGAGGATCGCGAAGGTGAAGCGATTGGCTTTCACATCACTCAAGCAATCGGAGGAGATATCTCTAGCTTCCCTAGAATCGTCTTCCATGAGATCACAAAATCTGCCATCATGCACGCGATCTCATCTCCTAGAAACATCGATATGGACAAAGTCGATGCTCAACAAGCAAGAAGACTGCTAGATCGGATCGTAGGATTTAAGCTCAGCGGTCTTATCGCAAACAAAATCCAAAAAGGACTCAGCGCAGGTAGAGTGCAAAGTAGCACACTCAAGCTTGTCGTTGATCGCGAGAAAGAAATCCAAGCTTTCAAACCTGTGCAATATTTCAGCATTCAAGGAGATTTTGATCCCAATCTTTCCACAGAGCTCATCTCTTTCCAAGGGCAAAAACTTGAAAAGCTAAGCCTTCAAAACAAAGAACAAGTGCAAGAAATGCTTGATGTACTCCAAAAGGATTCCTTTAGCGTCCAAGAGATTTCCAAAAAAACCAAAAAAACTCCTACCCCTCCGCCATTTATGACCTCCACACTCCAACAAAGCGCATCAACTCTTCTTGGATTCTCTCCGACTAAAACAATGAGTATCGCCCAAAAACTCTATGAGGGCGTGCAAACACACCAAGGAGTGATGGGGGTGATCACCTATATGAGGACAGATAGTCTCAATATCGCCAAAGAAGCTCAAGAAAAAGCTAGAGAAGTCTTACTTCAAACTTATGGAGAGAAGTTTCTCCCAACCAAACCCAAAAACTACACTAGCAAAAACAAAAGTGCTCAAGAAGCTCACGAAGCCATTCGCCCTACAGATCTAAGCTTCACGCCACAGATTGCCAAAGAATTCCTAGCCCAAGATGAGCTCAAACTCTACACATTGATCTACAACCGCTTTTTGGCTTCCCAAAGTGTTGAAGCAGAATTTGAAAGTCAAAGCATCTTGATCTCTTCTAAAAATGGGATCTTCAAAGCCAGTGGAAGCCGACTTGTTTTTGAGGGATTTTATAAAATCACAGGAAGTGATGACAAAGACAAGCTACTCCCCGCACTCAAAGAAGGAGAAAATCTCACAACCCAAAAAATCTTCAGCAAAGAGCACTTTACAGAGCCTCCAGCAAGATTCAATGAAGCAAGCCTTATCAAAACAATGGAAAGTCTAGGTATCGGACGCCCTAGCACCTACGCACCGACCATTTCCCTCCTCAACAACCGCGACTATATCAAAATCGAAAAAAAGCAAATCTTCGCTCAAGAAAATGCTTTTAAGGTCACAGAGATGCTAAGCAAACATTTTGAGGAAATCGTTGATAGCCATTTCACCGCCAAACTTGAAGAAGAGCTTGATGAAATCGCTGAGAAAAAACAAAATTGGCAAGAAGTGCTGTGGCGATTCTATGATCCTTTTATCCAAAAAATCACTGAGGGCAAAACAACAATCGCTTCACAAAAAGTATTGATCCCCACAGGAGAGCAATGCCCAGAATGTGGAAGCGAACTAGTCAAACGCAGTGGAAGATATGGAGAGTTTGTCTCCTGTAGTGGATATCCCAAGTGCAAATACATCAAACCCAAAGAAACACAATCCCAAACAGAAGATCTAGGAAAATGCGAAAAGTGCGGACTTCCTATGGTCAAAAAAGTCGGAAGAAACGGAGAGTTTATCGCTTGTAGCGGATACCCTAATTGCAAAAACACCAAATCTCTCCAAGCCACCACTCCCCCCAAAGTCTTAGAAGTCAAATGTCCAGAATGTGGAGGAGATATCACGCAAAAACGCTCTAGGATGGGAGCATTTTTTGGTTGTTCTAATTATCCTAAGTGCAACTTCATCTCAAAGTTTGAGCCAGTCACCTCACCCAAATGCCCAGAGTGCGGATATATGGTCGCCACTCGCACCTATAGAGGGAAAGAAGTCTTAGAATGTATCAAGTGCAAGCACAGATTCTGATCTTTCTTGCCCTCTTCTTGCTCTCTCTTTTTTTCTTCACATTTTATGCATTTACATTCCAAATCACCAACATTCAGCAGAACTTTCAAAAAGATTTTTATAAAAAGAGAAATTTATTTTTTAACTTTTATTATCTTTTTTATAAACATTTATATTTCATTAAAGTTCTCTAATGTTTTTCTTTGGTTTCCTTGAGTTTTTGGCTACAAATATCTCTGTCAATCTTCTCTAGATCCTCTCTAGAGATTCTCAAATGACACAAAAATTCAAGGAGATACAAATGAAAGCTTTTAAGAAAACATACAGGGGGGGGGGACAAAAGGTTGGTATAAACCACTCATCGCTTCTACTCTAGCACTCACTCTAAGCAATGTCGCTCTTGCAGAACAATGGTGGAATGTGGGGGTAAGCAAACAAGATCAAAACAATCTTTCAAAAGAATTTATTTCCCAGGATGGCTTCACTTATGAAGGAGGAGCCAATGGACAACCTGATGGAAGTAAATTTGGAACCATTATTTCAACAACAAATAATTCTTATGGAATTGTTTTTAATCTAGAAAATAGCAAAGCCAAAATGAAAGGAGATTTAGTCTTTAAAGAATATAAAGAGACTGAGTATAAGGGGGATATTTATGGTATTCGCATCAATTCCAAAGGCAACACTCTCTCAAGAAATTCGCAATCCCAGCAACTTATCAAAATCCAATTCCAAGGACTTGCACCTTCTTCTGGAAATCCCAATGCCAAAAGCTATATCATCAACAACAATGGGGGAGAATTTACTCTTGGAGAAGGGATCTTTATCGTCACAGCTGAAGCTCCAAATCTAAACAATCTTGTAGCAACCCTGACAAATTTCTCACCATCCAAAGAAGAAGGCAGCGGGAAAGAAAATCCGAGAAAGAAAAATAACTACCTTTTTGAAAATGGCTCTAGCACAACATTTTCTGGAATTACTGATACAACAAAAGCTGTTGCAGGAATTGCAACAACAGGTGCAAGTGTGTATACCAACTTTGACATCACAAGTGGTAGTCAAGTCACTTTTAAAGAGATTAATGCTTCAAGCAAAGAGGCCTTTGGAATCTATTCTGATTCTGAGGGAAATTTCAATCTCAAGCTCAATGAAGGCTCTACTCTGACTTTTGAAAAAATCATTGGAGAATCAAATGCTCTAGGAATCTTGCAAAACAATGATGCTTGGAATTCAAAGCATATCCTCAAAGATTCAACTCTTCATTTCAAACATATCGAAGCCAGAAAAAGCAATGTCGAAGGACTTCTTAATCGAGGACAATATACCCTCTATGAACTCTCAAACTCTACTATTCAGTTTGATCTCCTTAAATCTGGAGAAGAAGGAAAAGCAACAGGTCTTGTTGGTGGATCTAAAGATGGGACTTTTTATAAACTTTCCAATAATTCCCGTATTGTCTTTGATAAGATTGAAGGAAACAGAAAAGAATCAAGTGGTTATACTTCTGCTGTTGGAATGTATTTTAATGAAAATACAAATTTCAATCTTGATTCCTCTTCTTACATTCTTTTTAAAGAGATCACTTCTAATGGTTGGATGAGTATCATTTCAGTTGAAAATCAAGCCAATGTGATGTTTAATGGAGGAAAAATCCTCTTTGATCAAATCACAAGCACTTCAAAAACTTCATCGATTGAATTAGTTTCTTTAAAGACTGGAACAATCACTTTGGGTAATGATGCTCAAATCCTCTTTGGAAAAACTTCTATTGAAAATGATCAAAATACAGATGGAAATGTGCGTGGAATTGTCTATAGTGGAACTATCTCAGGAAATGGATCGATTATCTTTACAGATAGAGTGACCTATACCTCTCTTGCTCACGATGGAACAAATTACACCCAAAACTTCTTCAATGGAGCCAAGATCTATGCAGACAGTGTAAGTCTTACTCTCTTAAGAGCAGGGTCAAATGCTACTCTCAATGTCAATCTAAATAATTCCTTCTATGGAGGAACACTCGAAAATGGAGCAAAACTAGCTATTACAGGAGATAGTTCAGGCTGGAGAAATCTCAACCTCACCATGGGAAATGGAGCTAAACTTGTCCTAAACTCAAGAGATACAAAGAACTCTCAAGTAGATCTAGGTGTGATTGATAATCTCAAAGGGATT